>JAAYQU010000032.1 GCA_012519055.1 Bacteroidales bacterium
GCGAATATCAAATGAAAGGTGATTACCAAACGTTAACTATTGAAAACGGTGCAGGTATTTACAGAACCGTAAGCAGACGCGTTGGCATTAATGAATGGGGTGGATTAATTGAAATGACTGCACCAGATGGTAGCATCAAGCGATATCCTTTTAAAAACTCATTCCAAGTTAATGAACCAATGGCCATTATTTCAGCTTCAGCAAACACAGTGTTTTACTCTGGTATATCAAATCCATTAGAAGTGTCTGTACCCGGGATACCTGCAAACAAGTTGTTCCCAACACTTACAGGTAGCGGGCGATTACAGAAGAAAGGCAATAATTGGGAAGTAATACCATCTAGCTCTGGAGGAAAAATAAAAAGTTCACTCGCAGTTGAGGTTGATGGAAGAAGACAAACTGTGGGTCATAAAGAGTTTAGGACATTACCTGTTCCGCCACCAACAGCTAAAATTGCAGGTTTGTCAGGATGTAATATTTCGAGAAATGTATTACTCAATGCAGGTAGAGTTGATGCCGTTTTAGAAAACTTTATTATGGACAATATCAGATATACTGTCAAAAGTTATACAGTCGTGACAAAGGATGCTAGTGGGTTTGATTCTTTCGATGCTAACAATGAAGCAAAATTCAATGATCGCGTTCTTAATAAAATCAGATCTTTGCAAAGAAACGAACGTATTACTTTTGAAAACATTATTGCAACTGGTCCTGACGGTGATAGAAATATTGGGTCCTTAGTATTTAGAATAAATTAAAACTAATAATATGAAACAAACATAATTTATAACTGTGTTTGTTTTACGTGAAATTAAACTGAAAAAATACATAGATATGAAAAACATTACGTTAATTTCTGCATTATTCGTATTGTGTTTTCTAGGAATTGAAAACAAAACAAACGCTCAGACTTTCAATAGAGTCGGGATATATGACGAGGAGCACATACCCGCGCGTAAACCTATTCCATACTATTTTCTGCATGAATCTGACGTAATGTGGAAAAAAAGAATATGGCGAATAATCGATATGCGCGAAAAGATAAATCATCCTCTTTATTTCCCTATAGTTCCAATTGAAGATCGCATGAGTTTAGCTGTATTGTCCCTTCGTGCTCAACAAGGTCTTCTTGATGAACAAACAGATAGAGTTGAAGGTGTTGAAGCTCCTAGCCCTCGTTTAAATCCAAAAACTGAAAAAATTCCAATTCTACAACTTTACGAAGATGAATATTTCAAAAAGGTACTTACAATCTCTGATGTTGAAGCAAAATTCGGAGTCAATCCAAATGACCCCACTGCCCCATCTGAGGTTGCTCCAGAAGAAGTGTTGCAATGGCTGGTAAAAGAAGACTGGTTTTTTAATAAAGAACGTTCAAGAATTGAAGTTAGAATTATTGGATTAGGAGCAATTCGTTTCTCAGTAGATTATTCATCACAAACAACTGGGCAACAAGCACAAATAAGGATGTCAAATCCATATTGGATTTATTTCCCGGAGTTTAGGCCAATCATGTCAAAGTATTCTGTGTTTAATTCAAAGAATGACGCTGAAAAAAGAACTTTTGATGATATTTTCTCTAAAAGATTTTTTAATAGCTATATATTCCGTGAATCTAACGTCTATAGCGACAGAGCTATTAGAGACTATGAATTAGGTCTATATGGTCTTTGGGAAGGTGAGAATATTAAAAATAAACTATTCAATATGGAACAAGACCTTTGGTCTTATTAATATTAAAACAACATTTATCTTATAAAAAGAGCTGTCTCGTTGTGAGACAGCTCTTTTTTATAATACCCAAAAGGAATACTACAGCAACCTTTATTGAAGTTATTTCAATAACGGTTGCATCATATATA
>JAAYQU010000033.1 GCA_012519055.1 Bacteroidales bacterium
TTCGTAAACACCCCCGATTTCGTAAGGATATACGAATGTTATAAATCGGGTATATACGAATGTTGTATATTCATTGCGTAAATAACACGTTACAGGCAATAAGTATCGACACCCAAAAATCGACAATCGGCAAACAGAATGAGTAGAACTTATAATACAATTGGGTCACTGAAGACTTTAAAAGCACATTTAGAAGAAAGCAATATTTATGACTTTAAATCTTTAAAAGAAGTTATTGACTTTCAAAGCACATTTGCAATATCCCGACAGCAATTAATTTCTCATCATAAAAACCTAATTGAAGAAGAAAAGAACATACTCAATGTAGAGTTGAAAGACTTAGATACAGCAATAGAAACACAGAAAAGGCAGACAGAACAACTATTAACAGACGAAATTGATAAACTGAAACAACTTTATAATGTTTATACGAACCAAAATCCGACAAACTTATTTCAGAAAATAACCCATAATTTAAAACTTTGGAGCTATAATAGGAAAATCAAAAACAAAGAAAATAAATTTGATAGTGAAGTAAAAAATACAATTAGCCACCTTGTTGACAATTATCAAAAAAAAAGCAATCGTTATCAGTATATAATTTCAAATGAAGATGAAGCTGTAAGACAGAGTGTTCATCATTCTTTATCAGAACTTGAAAGAAAGAAGGCTGTAATTGACAATCTAAACAGTTTTATTTATGGTGCTTTAGGTGAACAAAAGGTTGTTAAGACCTTAGAAAATCTATCAGACGACTATTTTTTGATTAATGATTTTTCAGTTTCCTTTTCACCAGCAATTTATAACAGACAGGAAAATGATTACATAAAATCTGTTCAGATTGACCATATTCTTGTTTCACCTTCAGGAATATTTCTTATAGAGACTAAGAATTGGAGTGAAAAATCTTTGAAAAGTTTGAGTTTACGTTCACCTGTTCAACAAATAAGAAGAGCAAGTTTTGTTTTATTTAAATTGCTGAACAATGGAATAAGCAATTATCATCTCCGTTTAGACAGACATCATTGGGGTGACAAAAAAATATCAATCAAAAACCTTATTGTAATGACAAATACAAAGCCCCAGGAGGAATTTCAGTTCGTCAAAGTTTTAACATTAAACGAGCTGCTTGGGTATATAAACTATTTTAAACCGACATTTTCACTTAACGAGACACAGAGAATTACTGACTTCATATTGCGAATAAATGAACAAAAAATTATTGCAACGAAATGACAAACAGAAATCTTACTGCCTGTAACAGGCGTTTGGCTCAATGGCGGGTGACGTGGTTAATTGAAAATTCTACCTCGCATCAACTTTTGTGGTGTATTGACAGTTTTGTGCTCCGAAATCCGCCACTGCGCCAAGCGCCAAAACGTTAGCACCAAGCATAATCGCCTCTACGACACTGAGGTGAAACTTGAAAATGACAACTTAAAATGACAAAATGAATACTACCAGTGCGAGCAGTAGAGCAAAGGGTTTCAATTTTTTTTCCCACGCACTTTGCGCCTGATGGGCGCTTTGGAAAACAACACCCCCCCCGCACAAAACAGCACATTTGCAAACTTGACAACCGCGCCAAAACCCAAGTTTGCAAAAGAGCTGTTTTTTCCCCCTCGCACCAGTGCATTGTTGATATATTTGAGCTTAATGGGAAGCATACATTATTAAAAGATTAAAAACAAAATCTTCAAAAATTAAAGATTTTGATGAAAAACGATTCACAAAGTTTAGCGAGTAAAGTAAAATATGTCGCAGTTAACTCCAAGTGTTAAAGAGACTGCAGTACAGCAATGATAGAAATAAAATTAAAAGACAATCAAAGCATTATGACAGAATAACCGAATATTGACAAGGCAAGTTAGCCGATACAAGATTCTATATTTTACCCAATGCGCAAGTGTATATCTATTTCAACTATTGTTTACAAACCCAAGTCTAAACCAAATGTAAACAATAGCGCGGGAGCGGGAGTCTCGTTGATAGTTTCGTGATTAATTCATCGACCTGTATTCTAAAGGGGACATACCAACCTCTTTTTTAAACATACGGGTAAAATGTTGTGGATATTTAAAACCCAGCTCATACGCTATTTCGCTGATTGATTTGCTTTGGTCGAAAATCTTTTCTTTTGCAACCTCAATCATTTTTAACTGAATATGTTCCTGAGCCGATTTACCCGTTTCTTTTTTCAAAAGATCGCCCAAATAGTTGGAAGATAAGTATAATTTCTCGGCACAATAGCGAACCGAAGGCAAACCCGATTCAATGGCTTTATCTGATGAAAAATAGTCATCCAATATTTTTTCGAACCGAGACAACACATCTTTATTAACATTACTTCGGGTAACAAACTGACGCTCGTAAAAACGTTTGCAATAATTGAGGAACAATTCCAGATAGGACACTATAAGCGTTTTACTATGTGTATCAATGGCATGTTCCAGCTCATAACTAATTTTGTCTAAGCAATCGGTTATAATTGCTCGTTCCCTTGCCGAAAGATGCAGTGCTTCATTCACCTGATAAGAGAAAAAGGTATAATCCTTTATGTTCTTGCCCAAAGCGGTCCCAAGAATCAAGTCGGGATGAAATATTAGCGCCTTCCCTATATACCTTTTTTTCTCTTGGTTTACAACACCGTACACCTGTCCAGGAGCAATAAACAGCAATGTGCCTTCCTCATAATCGTAAGTATTACAGCCATAGGTCATGTTACCGCATTTCGATTCTTTTAAAAAGACTGCATAAACACCTAATTGCATTCTGAAGTTGCAAAAAGGTTCTACTTTCTCAAAATCGACGATGCTGACTAAAGGATGCAAGGTCTCCATTCCTACCTGATTATTGTATTCAGTAACTGTATTAATACTTACAACTTCGCTCATAGCTTTTATTTTTTACTGCTCGGTTTATTTGAGGGCTAATATAAGCTTTTATTTTTAGTAATGATTACACAAAAGTAAGGAAATCATTTCTATAAAAGTACCCTCAAAGTAAGAATCGGTAATAATGGTAGTTAGTTCCGTAATTTGGGTATTTTATTCTATTTTATTCCACCGAAATTTGTATTGTAGATTTTGGATTAATCCGACAAAAATGAGTATAGATATTTTTATACGATTGCAATCTGGAGAAACGGTTCCGTTTAACGACCCGCATTATGGCGAAATTCACGAAGCTGCTTCTCGTACTACAAAGCTGTTGAAAAAGTTTAACGCGACTACCGAAATAGAGCAGGTGCGCGAATTGTGGGGCGAAATATCAGGCAAACCGCTACATATAAGCACAGCTATTCAAATACCTTTTTATATCAATATCGGGCTGTTCACAAGCATTGGTAAAAATGTTTATATCAATAACGACTGCACGTTTCTCGACATGGGCACTATAACCATTGAAGACGATGTGCTCATTGGCCCCAAAGTGAGCCTGATTACTGAAAGCCATCCATTGAATCCATCGGAACGAAAAGCCCTTATGGTAAAACCGATTGTCATTAAACGCAATGCATGGATTGGGGCAGGAGCCATTATATTACCCGGTGTAACCGTTGGCGAAAATGCGGTTGTGGCTGCGGGGGCAGTAGTTTCTAAAGATGTGCCTGATAATACAATTGTTGGTGGTATTCCAGCAAAAATCATTAAAAACATACAGGAATGAACATCAA
>JAAYQU010000034.1 GCA_012519055.1 Bacteroidales bacterium
TAAATACTGATTCAACCAAAGCAGCCAAAGGTGGTTTCGCTATTGGTGGACTCTCTTCAGGTAAAGGGCTTCCAGCAAAAAACATCTTTGTTGCAACAGCTGATAGCACACGTGTTTACGTAAATGCTAATAATAGCAAGGCAGCTAAAGGAGGGTTCGCCATTGGAGGGCTTTCATCAGGTAAAGTTGCTCCACAGAACTTTATGCACTTAACACCTGACAACTACTTCATTGGACACGAGGCTGGGAAAGTTACTACTGGCAAATACAACTCCTTTATAGGCTATGAAACTGGTAAAGCCAATACCACGGGAGAAAAGAACGTTTTTATGGGTTACCATGCCGCTAATTTAGCAACAGCAGTAAATAGAAGTGTAATAATGGGTAACGAGGCTGGTAAAGGCACGACAGAAAGCAATTACGAAAATGCCGTATTTATAGGCTACCGAGCTGGTTACAATAATACCACAGGTGCAAACAATGTGTTTATGGGAAATTGTGCTGGATTTAGTAACACCGTTGGTCAAGAAAACATTTTTATTGGAACTAATGCAGGCTATAGCAATGTAGAAGGTATAAGTAACGTATTTATAGGAAACTTAGCTGGCTTTAACAATAGTGCTGGTCATGCCAATATGTTTTTGGGCTACGGGACAGGAGCCAACAACACTACAGGAGGATTCAATATATTTATGGGAAACCAGGCTGGCGGTGCCAACACCACAGGTTCTTACAACGTATATATAGGATTCAAAGCTGGTATATATAACACTAGCGGAGTATTCAACGTATATATGGGTTACGAAGCTGGTCACAATAATACCACAGGTAGTCGCAACGTATTTGTGGGGGAGAGTGCTGGTTACTATAATACCATAGGTGAAAGCAACGTGTTTATGGGAAATATGGCTGGAAACAATAACATTGAGGGTTCAAATAATGTGTTTATGGGAAATCTAGCAGGACACAGTAACGCCACGGGTGAGAACAACGTATTTGTAGGTAACCAAGCGGGCTTTGGCAACACCGCCAGCAACAATATATTCATTGGCAACACAGCTGGTAAATCCAATACAGAAGGCACTAATAATGTGTATATGGGAACGAATGCTGGATTTATAAATCAAATTGGAAACAACAATGTGTTTATCGGAAATAAGGCAGGATACCATACTGAAGGGGTCGCTAGATATAGTCCTTCTGAGGGTCCGTATATTACAGGTTCAAGCAATGTGTTCATAGGCGAAGGTGCGGGCTATAACAACACAGAAGGTAGAAGCAATGTATTTATGGGCGAAAATGCTGGCTATGAGAATACAGAAGGCAATAACAACATTTGTATTGGACTTGAGGCTGGTTATTCCAACAAAGTAAATACGAGCAATGTGTTTATAGGAACAAAGGCAGGGCGGGCAAATACATCAGCTGGCAACATTTTTATTGGATCTGGGGCAGGGGAAAATAATGCAACAGGTATAAACAATGTGTCTATAGGCTCGAATTCTCTCTATAATAGTGAAACTGGAAGAGAAAATGTTGTAATGGGAACAACAGCAGGATATAACAATGTCTCTGGTAATTTTAATGTTTTTCTTGGTAAAAGTGCAGGACATGGTAATACTGGTAGTAGTAATGTTTTTCTTGGTAAAAGTGCAGGCGAAAAGAATTTCTCTGGTAATAGTAATGTTTTTCTTGGTTATGCGGCAGGTTGTAATGAGACGGGTAGCAACAAGCTTTATATAGCCAATTCGACAGGGATACCACTCATCTGGGGTGATTTTTCTTCTAAATATGTTGCTATCAATGCAACTTCGTCAAATTCAAAAACCTTTTGGGTACAAGGCTCAGCTGGTGGTTTAGAGAATTGGAATGCCACTAGCGATGCCCGCCTAAAAACCAATATTAAACCCCTACAAGGTGCATTGCAAAGTGTGCTTAAACTACAAGGTGTAACCTTTAAATGGAAAGATGAAACAGACCATCGCCCGGGACAAAACATTGGCTTTATTGCACAAGAGGTAAAAGAAATACTACCCGAAATAGTTAGCGGTGGAGGAAAAGATGAACAAGGTAACGAAATTTATTACTCAATTGAGTATGCCACACTTACACCCGTGCTTGTTGAAGCAATAAAAGAGCAACAAGAGGCTATTAAATTGCTAAACGATAAGAACAAAGGACTAAACGATGCTGTCAAAGAGCAACGAGAGCTTATTAACAAACTTATGGAAGAGCTAAAAACTATTAAAGAACAGATAAAAACTAAATAATTTTTTATAGCAATTTTTTACTTGATTTTTAGTTAATGAAAACGCTTTTCAAGGAAAAATCCTGAGAGAAGCGTTTTTTCTCTGATGGTCTTAGAACACGGAATATACTGATTAAACAGATTATCACAGATAAAAATTTAAAATTCTGTGTTTATCCGTTATATCTGTATCATCAGTGTTCTAATAGCTCACGATAGATATTATAGTTTTCATCATCAAAACAAACAAATATAACTCTCTTAATCTGTTTTGCAGTTTTGCTAAAGGATTTAACCGCTTTAATTGCAACTTTGGCTGCCTCCTCTTTCGGATAACCATAAACCCCTGTACTTATGTTTGGGAAAGATATGGTTTCAACATTAAGAGTTTCTGCAAGTTTAAGACTCTCTGTATAGCAACTTTCTAACAATTGAGGCTCGTTTTGTGTACCTCCACGCCATATTGGACCAACAGTATGTATTACATATTTGGCAGGCAAGTTTCCCGCATTAGTATAAACTGCACTTCCCGTTGGACAACCTCCATGTTTTTCTCTTATCTTGTCACACTCATTGGCTATTGAGGAACCACCTTTACGATGTATCGCGCCATCAACACCACCGCCACCGGCTAAACGACTATTTGCAGCATTTACAATTGCATCAACGGCAATTAAAGTTATGTCTCCTTTTACTAACTCAATTTTCATATTTATAATTGTTAATTGACTGTTCCCAAATATAAAGAAAAAATAGCATTTACTGATAGAATTTACGTTGACTGTTCTAAAAAAATAAATCTAAAAAGCATTATATTTGTGTGCTTTTAATTAAAAAAACAACAATGGCTCAAAAAATTCTAATCATCGATTTTGGCTCACAATACACCCAACTGATTGCGTGTCGTATTAGAGAAATGAATGTATATTGCGAAATATATCCCTATAACAACTTCCCAAAGCTCGACAGCTCTATTGCAGGAGTAATACTAAGTGGCAGCCCCTTTTCGGTATCCGATACAAACGCTCCAAAAATAAACCTTTCTGATATACAAAAGCAGTACCCCCTATTGGGAATTTGCTACGGTGCACAACTCTTAGCACAAACGTATGGTGGGCAAGTACAAAAATCTGAAAATAGAGAGTATGGTCGAGCTGAGTTAACAAAAATAGATACAAAAAACCCTCTCTTTGCAGGAATGTCTGCGAGTAGTCAAGTATGGATGTCGCATGGAGATACAATAATCTCACTGCCTGATAACTTTGAGAATATTGCTCAAACTACCAATATAACAAATGCTGCCTTCCAAATAAAAGGCGAGGAAACATATGGAATACAGTTTCATCCCGAAGTGCACCATTCAACTGAAGGTACACAATTATTAAAAAACTTTGTAACAAAGATTTGCGGAGCCAAACAGGGCTGGACTCCCGACTCGTTTATCAACAATGCTGTTGACTCAATAAAAAAACAGGTTGGAGACGATACTGTCATTCTTGGTCTCTCCGGAGGAGTAGACAGCACTGTAGCCGCTGTTCTACTAAACAGGGCTATTGGAAAAAATCTCCACTGCATATTTGTAAATAACGGATTATTACGAAAAAACGAATTTCCAACCGTACTTGAAAATTATAAAGTACTGGGATTAAACGTAAAAGGAGTTGACGCTTCCGAAGCATTCCTTAAAGCTCTGGCAAACATCAGTGACCCCGAACAAAAGCGTAAGGCAATAGGAAAAACATTTATTGATGTTTTTGAATCGGAAGCCAAGCAAATAAAAGGAGCTAAATGGCTCGCTCAAGGAACTATTTACCCCGATGTAATAGAGTCGGTTTCCGTGAACGGTCCTTCGGTAACAATTAAATCTCACCACAATGTTGGTGGGTTACCCGAAAGAATGAATTTAAAAATAGTTGAACCTCTGCGAATGCTTTTCAAAGATGATGTTAGACGTATTGGCAAAGCATTATCTATACCTGAAAAATTTATAAACCGTCACCCCTTCCCGGGTCCAGGATTGGCTATAAGAATAATTGGAGATATTACTAAAGAAAAGGTAGCTATAATTCAAGAGGTTGACGATATTTTTATATCAATGCTACGTGAACACAACCTTTATGATAAAGTTTGGCAAGCCGGAGCAATTTTACTCCCAATACACTCGGTGGGCGTGATGGGCGATGAACGTACATACGAACAAGTTGTAGCACTTAGAGCTGTTAATTCAATAGATGGTATGACTGCCGACTGGGTACACCTTCCGTACGAATTTTTAGCTTTGGTTTCAAACCAAATAATTAACAAAGTTAGAGGCGTAAACCGCGTTGTTTACGACATAAGCTCAAAACCACCTGCAACAATAGAGTGGGAATAGAGGGCAATGTGCAATTAGCAATGTACAATTAACAATTAATGGAGTGATTATCATATCAATAGTGGCGACTTTTAAGTCGTTGGGTGGTCGATAAATGCACGTATTTTTGGGCTTTAGCCCAAAACGATAGCAATATTGCTTACGATAATAATATGTACAACGTTTTCAACGTAGAGACGGAGCATGCTCCGTCTCCACATAATTGTTCATTGCTAATTGCTAATTGCTAATTGCCTTTTCCTAAATTCCGCACACAAAACTCCCGCAGCAACACCAACATTCAACGATTCCATTGAACTATTCCCGGCAGGAAATGAAGGGAGCTTAATCTTATAGTCAGCTAATGCAGATATCTCATTTCTAATACCATGCGACTCATTGCCCAGTAAAAGCATAGCACGATTTTGAATTGGTGTTTCGTAAATAGAAATACCATCAATATTTGAAGAGTAAATATATACTTCTCCCGATTTTTTAATATTGTTGATAGCTCTAGCTAAATCATCATAATATATATTAACTCTAAATAACGAACCCATTGACGATTGAACAACCTTTGGGCTATAACAGTCAACACTCTCGGGCGAACAGACTATATTTTCAATTCCAAACCAATTGGCAATCCTAATAATAGTACCCATATTACCAGGGTCGTTAATATTATCAAGCCCGAGCAACAGTAATTTATCTTGCGATAAAAACTGCTCGATATTATATTTGTTTTTTGGAATTTCAACAACTGCAAGAACCTTATTTGGAGTTTTAAAAAATGACAATCGCTCCAGCTGCTTATCAGTAATAACGCGGCATTTGTCATACTTGATTAAGCCAGCATATTCCTCAATACAAAAGAGATCTCGTACAGTAAAGTCTGATTCTAAAAGCTCACCTACAACCTTCTCTCCCTCAACAACAAACAGACCATACTCCTGTCTATATTTTTTAATTCCAAGTGATTTTATAAACTTGATTTCTGACGAACTAACCACACTCAATTGTTTTAATTAAAAAATCAAAAATTGCGCGATAACAACATTATCTCATGTTTTTCACTATTTTTACAGCACAAAGATATGAAACGTGCACAACAATCCAAATCCGAAATACACGGAAATGGCTTAGATACGTGCAAATTACATATAATCCTTGCACAAAACTGCAAATATATATATTCACTAATAAAAAATAGCCTGAGTATGCTCAGATTTAACGTATATGCATTGTTAACAAGAACCTATAAAAAATTTTCTTTTTTATTGATATTGGTAACAATATTTGTATACGGTTGCAATACGACCCGCTTTGTTCCTGAAAACGAGTACTTACTGGACAAGGTAGTATTAAAGTGCGATAACCGCAAAATAGATACAGACGATTTATATGGATACGTACAACAAAAAAGCAACAAAAAGGTACTCTATTTTTTAAGATTGCACCTGCATATTTACAACACATTATGTAATCACAACGAAAAAGGTCCGATACATTGGATAGGAAAAACAGTAGGAGAAAAACCTGTGGTTTATGACCGATTTTTAACACAAAAAACTATTAATCAACTTGAAATTTTTCTTGCAAACAAAGGATACTATAATGCTGAAGTGAAAGATAGTTTAGGATATAACGACCGAGCTGTCACTTTATATTACATTATTAGAACTAATGCTCCCTACACTGTAAAAAGTATAAACTACCAAATTTCAAACCCAACTGTTGCTAAACTAATCCTCTCAGATACAGCTAATTCAAATATCAAAACAGGCAACCATTTTGACATCAATTTGTTCGATCTAGAGCGACAAAGAATTACTCGTTTTCTGAAAGAACAAGGATATTATTATTTCAATGTCAACTCTATATCTTACACAGCCGATACAACGATTATGCCCAATCAAGTAGATGTTATTTCTAAAATTGGATATAGTAACACCAGCAAAGAAAATGCTGAGGAGAATAATCAAGCTATGAGACCATGCTATATTCGCAAAGTAATTATCTACCCATCATTCGACCCCAAGAGAGCTATTATTGAAGGTGATGAGTACATCAACAGCTTTGACTCAACCACATTTAAAGATTACCTTTTTCTACAACAAAAAGGGATAAAAATCAAGCACGATGTAATATTAAAAGCCCTCTCAATAAGCCAGGGCGACAAATACAATATTATTAAAGTTGAAGAAACAAGCAGATTTTTAAACTCCACAGCTATTTTTAAACTTATAAACATTCGTTTCAACAATCCAGAAAATTTAGCTGATACCGCTCAAACTGTCGAATGCATTATACAACTAACACCACACACAATACAATCATACACAGTTGAATTAGAGGGGAATAACTCAGGAAATAATTATGAAGCTGCAGTTAACTTATCGTATCAACATCGAAATATTTTTAACGGTGCAGAAATACTCAATCTAAAAGTAACCGGAGCAGCCCAAATAGTAACAGAAGGAATAAGTGAAGAAGAGCGCGAAAGATTTAAGTTTAATTCATACGAATACGGTGCTGAAGCAAATATCGATTTTCCAAATTTTTTGATACCGTTCGGTAAAGAATATTTTTATAAAAAATATCGTCCAAAAACATCAACAGGAGGGGCGTACAGCTTTCACAATCAGCCAAATTACACTCGTACAATTCTTAAAGGCAACTTTGGATACTTCTGGAATGGTAGCCAGAATATCAGACACATAGTAACTCCTATTGAATTAAACTCTGTGCGGTTTCCTGTTATGGACTCAGCTTATTTAGCATCAAATCCGTATCGTAGAAAAGACTTCGACAACTATTTCATCTCCTCGGCTTGGTACAGCATTATTTTCAGCAATCAACAATTAAAGTCAATACGTAATTATGTCTATTTTAGATACAATATCGAGCTTGCAGGCAATCTAATGACAACTGCTTTTAAGCTTACAAAACAAAACACGGTTGATGGTAGTTATGTTATTGATCCTAAAACTAAAATCGCACAATTTGCCAAAACAGACATCGATTTTCGATACTATTATGTTATAAATCAATACAATAGAGCTGTGCTTCGAATATTTACAGGAATAGGTGTTCCGTATGGTAACGTAACAACTATGCCTTTTGTTAAACAATTCTCTGCCGGTGGAGCCAATGATGTGAGAGCATGGCAAATCGGACGATTAGGACCCGGAACTTTTGCAGACACTACCCTATTTCCTAACCAGACATCAAACTTCAAACTTATTGGTAATTTTGAGTACCGTTTTCACTTAGTATGGAAATTAGAGGGAGCTTTCTTTGTTGACGCAGGTAATATATGGTCAATAAATAAATATGAGCAACGCGAAAACACAAAATTCAAGCTAAATAGTTTTTACAAAGAATTTGCTGTAGGTAGCGGTTTAGGACTACGGCTTGACTTGAACTTTCTATTAATTCGATTAGATGGTGCTTTAAAAGTTAAAGATCCCTCAATAGCAGAACACTACGGCATTATACCATTTTATCAAAAATATACAAAAAACGATTTTCAAATTCATATAGGTATTGGGTATCCTTTTTAAAACATAGAAATCATGGCAGAAAACAAAGAGATCAAAAAACGAAGCGCTTTTAGAAGCAGATTCGGTATAATTGCCGCAGCTGCGGGCTCGGCAATTGGACTAGGAAATATTTGGAGATTTCCGTACATGACCGGACAAAACGGAGGAGCAGCTTTTATTCTTATTTATTTGGGAATAATATTCGCAATAGGCGTTCCTCTGATGATTAGTGAATTTATCATTGGCAGACAAAGCCAAAGAAACCCTGTCGGGGCTTTCAAGGTTTTAAAACCAAACTCACAGTGGAAGTGGGTTGGTGTTCTAGGTGTAATAGCCTCAGTTTTGATTTTGGCTTTTTACTCAACGGTTGCAGGCTGGACGCTAGAATATATTAAAATTGCGGTAGCTAATCAATACCATAATCTTGATGCAGAGGGACTACGAACACTTTTCAGTAATTTTACCAATAACTCTTTTATGTCAGTATTTTGGCAGGTGGTATTTATTGTTTTAACAGTATTAATAGTGTTAGCCGGTGTTGAAAAAGGAATAGAACGATATACAAAACTCTTAATGCCCTTGCTTTTACTCATTATAATAGTACTTTGCATACGATCAGTAACACTACCCGGTGCAAGCAAAGGCTTATCGTTCCTATTTAATCCCGATTTCTCGAAAATCGACGGTGGAGTAGTATTAAATGCACTTGGACAAGCATTCTTTTCACTAAGTCTTGGAATGGGAACAATGATAACCTATGGAAGTTATATAAAAAGGAGCGAAAAACTACCGAAAATAGCTGTAAGTGTTTCTATTGCTGACACTTTAATTGCAGTTTTAGCAGGAGTGGCTATATTCCCTGCCGTTTTTGCATTAGGATTTACTGCTGACGAAGGTACCGGTTTGGTATTTATAGTTTTACCTCAAGTGTTTAACTCTTTGCCTGCTGGACAACTATTTGCAATCACGTTCTTTATACTTCTTTTTATTGCAGCTATAACCAGTTCAATATCTCTGCTTGAAGTAGTTACAGCATATTTAATTGAAGAACGTAAGGTGAGCAGAACTAAATCGGCAATTATTGGGGGAACGGTAGCCCTAATAATAGGAGTATTCTGCACTCTATCTCTTACAGATTCAAGCGTTTTAAATATAGGGAAATTTAGCTTTTTCGATTTTACAGAATATCTGACATCCAATATAATGTTGCCATTAGGAGGATTGTTTATTGTTCTGTTTATAGGGTGGGCAATGTCACGAAAGCATATTAAAGAACAGCTAAACGTTACTAAAACAGCAAAAAGTATTGCTTGGTACAATATATTTATGTTTATTTTAAGATTTATTGCACCTGTTGCTATTATTCTAATTTTCCTTTATCAAACAGGATTAATAAAATTTTAAACACACAACAAATATGTCAACGTTGTGGAAGGATATAAACTCATATACAAAAGGGCAAAAACGAGCCCTTTTGTTAATATGGGGGATTATTATCACCATTATTATATACGGACAAGTTCAAAAAAGATATTTTAGCAGAAGCGCGACAATGCCAATACTTGACACCACTCTCATGCAGTTAATAACAAGCGATTTGAACACTGTTGTTGATACTGTACCCTTGACATATTTTAATCCAAATTCTGACAGTAAGGATCAACTCATTAGTTCAGGAGTTCCGGAAAATATTGCAACAAAAATAGTTAATCTTCGCTCTAAAGGGAAAAAGTACAATTCACCAGACGATTTACGAATAATTTACGGAATGACCGACTCTCTATTCGACGAATTGCTCCCCTACATAATTATTGAAAACAGGGATTTTACAAAACCTAAAACCATAAAGCAAGATAAAAAGATAGCCCTAACAGAGAAGTTTGATCCAAATAAGACTTCGTTTAATAAATTATTGGAAATAGGAATGCCAGAATATATCGCCAAAACTATCGTTAATTACGTAAAATCAGGTGGCAAATTTGCAAAAAGCGAAGACCTAATGACCTTATACACAATAGATACGTCAACCTATTTACAAATTAAACCATACGTCAATATCGAAACCATAAAAGAGATAAAGTTTGAAATATCTAAAGTTGAGCTAAATACAACTACTACATCAGAACTAAGCAAGTCAAGTGGTGAGAGTTTTGATGTTTGTGGCAAAATAATCAGCTACAGAAACAAACTTGGAGGTTTTCTCAATAGGGAACAAATTTATGAGGTTGATGAAATTCCAGATAGTAGTAAAACAAAAATACTAAATCACACATGGATTGATCCGATACAAGTAAAGAAAATTAATGTAAATCAAGCCGACTACAAAACACTAATACGACATCCATACGTTAGTAAAGACTTTGCGAACAAGCTAATAAGGTACCGAAACTTCGTAAAAGAGATCAAAAACAGTAACGAACTTGTTAAAAATCGGGTAATAACGAAACAAGAGATAGCACGCTTAACAGAATATCTTGAGTATTAACAATCAGTGGTCTATCGTTTCACATTACTAGCTAATAAAACAAATTTATACGAAACCAAATAAAAATTAAATTTATAAAATATTTGTTATAATAAAACCTATTATCTAAATTTGCAGTCCCAAATATTAAAAAACTTTTTATTAATTAATTTATACTATGATAATAATACCTGTTAGAGAAGGCGAAAACATTGACCGCGCACTAAAACGCTACAAACGTAAGTTTGAAAAAACCGGAAGAATGAAAGAAATTCGTAATCGCAAACAATTTAACAAAAAAAGTGAATTACGTCGCAGAACACTTCAAAAAGCCGTCTATAAACAACATCTTCAAGTCCAAGAGGAAAATAATTAAATTCCACTTGTTTTTTGTATTGAATATTGCTATATTGCAAACATGAGCGAAGCATTAGAACAATACATAAAACACATTCGTTTTGAACGCAAATTCTCTGAACACACTGTAAGAGAATACACATCAGATATAAAACTATTTATTGAGTTTTTAAACGAAACCAATAACAATAAAGAGCCACTCTCAGCTACATCCAAAGATGTACGGGAATGGCTTCTTGTGTTATTAGAAAAAAAAGAGAGCAAAACCACTATTCACAGAAGAATATCATCATTAAAATCGTTCTATAAATACCATATCATATGCGGGAATATAAAAAAGAACCCCGCACTAAATATTTTGTTGCCCAAAAAGCAAAAACAATTACCCTCTTTCCTTGAAGAATCTCAAATTGATTCACTATCACTTTCTGAATTTTCAACAGAAGACTTTCCCAAAATGAGAACAAACACAATTCTCTCTCTACTATATTTAACTGGCATTAGACGTGCTGAACTAATAAACTTAAAAATAAACGATATTGATAGAGATAGAAAATATATATCTGTTTTGGGGAAACGTAACAAGCAAAGAAACATTCCAATTCCTAACTGGTTTGTACAACAGCTTGATTCATACATACATTTAAGACGCAAAACCCACGGAAACGAAAATGATTACCTATTTGTTACCGACAAAGGCAAACCTTTGTATCCTAAGTTTGTTTATCTTTTAGTACGGAACAGTTTAGATAACGTGACTACTATGACTAAACGCAGCCCACACACTTTACGACATACCTTTGCAACACATATGTTAAACGCAGGAGCAGATTTAAACGCCATCAGAGAGTTGTTGGGACACACCTCTTTGGCTGCAACACAAATTTACGCACATAATAACTTTGAAAAATTAAAAAAGGCACACAAACAAGCCCATCCAAGAAATTAAAACAATACATATTAATAATAAAAGGAGGAACCACTATGAACATAAAAATTCATTCGATTAAGTTTGACGCAGACCAAAAACTTATTGATTTTATCGAAGCTAAGCTATCGAAACTATCACAAATATTTGACAATATAGTTGGTTTTGAAGTTTTTTTACGATTAGAAAACAGTCAAACATCTGAAAACAAAATTACAGAAATAAGAGTAGAAATCCCAAATAACGATTTATTTGCTAGCCGTCAATCTAAAACATTTGAAGAGTCAACAGCCCAATGTGTCGACGCATTAAAAGTTCAGCTAGTTAGATATAAAGAAAAGTTAAGACGCAATAAAAAATAATATTATAAAAGAAAATTTTTCATTTTTCTTTGTAAAATAAAAAAACTTCCCTACATTTGCATTCCCAAAAGATTAAGGGGAGTAAAAACTCTTTGAGATCGCCGATGTAGCTCAGTTGGTCAGAGCAGCTGATTTGTAATCAGCAGGCCGTGGGTTCGAATCCCTCCATCGGCTCTAATTTTTTGAATGTATGGGGAGATACCAAAGTGGCCAACTGGGGCAGACTGTAAATCTGCTGGCATATGCCTTCGGAGGTTCGAATCCTTCTCTCCCCACGTTTTGTTTTCATATTATAAGCGGGAGTAGCTCAGTCGATAGAGCATTAGCCTTCCAAGCTAAGGGTCGCGGGTTTGAGCCCCGTCTCCCGCTCAAATATAGTGCCGATGTAGCTCAGGGGTAGAGCGCTTCCTTGGTAAGGAAGAGGTCATGGGTTCAATTCCCATCATTGGCTCAAGAGTGATTTTTTTGAACCTAAAACAATAACATATTTAACATTTAAAAATTATGGCTAAAGAACAGTATCAAAGGACCAAGCCACACGTTAACGTAGGAACAATTGGCCACGTTGACCATGGAAAAACAACTCTTACTGCTGCTATTACTAAAGTACTTGCAAGCAAAGGATTGAGCGCAGTGCGCGACTTCGATTCAATTGACAATGCTCCAGAAGAAAAAGAGCGTGGAATTACCATTAGTGCTTCGCACGTTGAATATGAAACAGAGAATCGTCACTATGCTCACGTTGACTGTCCTGGTCACGCTGACTACGTTAAAAACATGGTAACAGGTGCTGCCCAAATGGACGGTGCTATTATAGTTGTTGCTGCGACCGATGGTCCTATGCCTCAAACTCGTGAGCACATTCTTTTGGCTCGTCAGGTAAACGTTCCAAGTATAGTTGTTTTCTTAAACAAAGTTGACTTGGTTGACGACGAAGAGATGTTAGAACTAGTTGAAATGGAAGTTCGTGAACTACTTAGTTTCTATAAATTTGATGGAGACAACACCCCTGTAATCCGCGGTTCTGCACTAGGTGCACTCAATGGTGAACCAGAGTGGGAAGAAAAAATAATGGAATTAATGGCTGCTGTTGACTCATACATTCCACTTCCAACACGTCTTGTTGACAAACCTTTCTTACTACCTGTTGAAGACGTATTCTCAATTACAGGTCGTGGAACAGTTGCTACAGGTCGTATTGAAACAGGTGTAGTTAAAACTGGTGACGAAGTTCAAATTATTGGACTTGGCGAAAACAAGAAAAGTGTTGTTACTGGAGTTGAAATGTTCCGTAAAATTCTTGACCGCGGTGAAGCTGGTGATAACGTTGGTTTATTACTTCGCGGTATCGACAAAAAAGATATTAAACGTGGACAAATTATTGCACACCCAAATACTATCAAGCCTTACACAAAATTTAAGGCTGAAGTGTATATCTTGAAAAAAGAAGAAGGCGGTCGTCACACTCCATTCCATAACAACTATCGCCCACAGTTTTTCATCCGTACATTGGATATCACTGGAACAATTCAATTGCCAGCGGGTGTTGATATGGTAATGCCAGGTGACAACGTGACAATTAATGTAGAGTTAATTTACCCGGTTGCTATCGGTCAAGGATTGCGATTTGCAATTCGTGAAGGTGGTCGTACAGTTGGCGCAGGTCAAGTAACAGAAATTATTGAATAATAATTTTTGATATAGTATAATGCCATTGAGTTAAAACTCAATGGCATATTTTAGGGGTGTAGTTCAGTTGGTAGAGCACCGGTCTCCAAAACCGGAAGTCGGGAGTTCGAGCCTCTCCGCCCCTGCGAGTAAAGTTATTAATTGTCAAAACTAATATATTAAGAATTAAGAATGTAATAGACTTACAATTGAAATTTCAGACCATTGAAATATGTAGGTTTATTTTTTATTTCTGGCAATTTTAAACATCGATGAAAAGAATTAGAAATTATTTAAAAGTCGTTTATGACGAAATGGTACATAAAGTTTCGTGGCCTAAATGGAACGAACTTCAGTCCAGCACAGTAGTAGTAATGGTTGCTTCCTTAATCATAGCACTCCTCATTTATGTAATGGACATCACTTTTTCAAATTTAATGAGTGTTGTCTATAATATTTTTTACTAAAGACTTGTAAAACAAGTAATATCAATGGACAAAAAATGGTACGTTGTCCGCGCAGTAAGCGGTAAAGAACGAAAGGTGAAAGAGCTGATCGAAAGCGAAATTCGTAATCTTGAACTTACGGAATTCGTATCGCAGGTTCTTATACCAACCGAAAAGGTTTTTCAAATACGTAATGGAAAAAAAATCAGCAAAGAACGCGCTAGTTTTCCCGGATACGTATTGATAGAAGCTGCAATGGTTGGAGAAATACCGCATATCATTCGTGGTTTAACAAACGTCATAGGTTTTCTTGGTACTCCAGATGGTGAGCCGATACCTCTACGTGATAACGAGGTTCGGAGGATTATGGGAAAAATGGACGAAATGTTGGAAATGGATGAAGAAATCAACATTCCTTTTATTGTTGGTGAAAGCGTAAAAATTACTGAAGGTCCTTTCGATGGTTTCAGCGGTACAATTGAGGAGGTACACGATGAAAAGAAAAAATTGAAAGTTATCGTCAAAATTTTTGGACGACGCACCCCTGTAGAACTAAACTTCTCACAGGTAGAGAAAGAGTAATTTTTTAATTAGAAAAGAACATTATGGCAAAAGAAGTTGCAGCGTTTATTAAATTGCAAATCAAAGGGGGTGCAGCCAATCCCTCTCCTCCAGTTGGGCCTGCATTAGGTTCAAAGGGAGTGAACATCATGGAGTTTTGCAAGCAATTCAACGCACGCACACAAAACAAAGCTGGCAAAGTTCTACCTGTTATTATTACTGTTTACGGTGACAAATCATTTGACTTCGTTGTCAAAGAACCACCTGTAGCAGTACAACTGAAAGAACTTTCAAAAATCCAGAGCGGATCTGCCGAGCCTAATAGAAAAAAAGTAGGCTCAATATCATGGGATAACATTCGCACCATAGCAGAAGGCAAAATGGTTGACATGAATGCATTAACCATAGAGGCGGCTATGCAAATGATTGCCGGTACTGCCCGAAGTATGGGAATCACTGTAACTGGTGATCCTAAATTTTAATCAGTAATAAAAGATCAATTTGTTATGGCAAAACTTACAAAAAATCAAAAGCGAGCATACGAAAAGATCGAAGCCGGCAGGATCTATAAAATCGAAGAAGCAGCCAAATTAGTAAAAGAGATTACTTTTACAAAGTTTGACTCTTCAGTTGATTTGGACGTTCGATTAGGTGTTGACCCACGTAAAGCAAACCAAATGGTTCGTGGTGTAGTGTCACTACCTCACGGTACAGGAAAACAAACAAGAGTTCTTGTACTATGTACGCCCGATAAAGAAGAAGAAGCTAAAGCAGCTGGTGCAGATCACGTTGGCTTAGATGATTATATCGAAAAAATTAAGGGTGGCTGGACTGATGTTGACGTAATTATTACAACTCCACAGACAATGGGTAAAGTTGGTGCATTGGGTCGAATTTTAGGACCTCGTGGACTTATGCCAAACCCAAAAAGTGGTACAGTTACAACTGAAGTAGGCGCTGCCGTTAAGGAAGTCAAAGCAGGTAAAATTGACTTCAAAGTCGATAAATTTGGTATCGTTCATGCATCGATCGGTAAAGTATCGTTTGATGCTGATAAAATTAAAGATAATGCGAAAGAACTTTTTGACACTTTAATTAAGCTTAGGCCTACAAGTGCAAAAGGAACATACGTTAAAAGTGTTTATTTAAGTAGTACTATGAGCCCTGGCATCCAAGTAGATGTAAGGTCATTTGATGAGTAAAATTGATAGAAAATGAGACGAGAAGAAAAAGCACAAATCATTGAGTCGCTCAAGGAAAAAATCCAAAAATATGGACACTTTTATATAACTGACACCTCGGGACTAAATGCAGCCGATACTTTTGAACTACGCAAGGAGTGTTTTAAAAGAAACATTAACATGGTAGTTGTCAAAAATACTCTAATGCAAAAAGCTCTTGAGTCAGTTGAGGGCGATTTTACAGAACTACTGGGTACACTAAAAGGTTCAACTTCCATTTTTTTCTGTGAAGTTGGAAACGTGCCAGGTAGAATGATACAAGATTTTCAAAAGAAAAATCCGAAAAATCCTAAGCCATCTCTTAAAGGTGCTTATGTATCTGAATCTGTATATATTGGCGCAGACCAATTAGAAACACTTGCTAACATTAAATCACGCGAAGAACTTATTGGAGAAATTATATCATTACTACAGTCTCCAATTCAACGAGTTATTGGCTCGCTTCAGTCGGGTGGTCACACAATAGCAGGTGTTGTAAAAACATTACAAGAAAGAAATTAATAATTAGTAAAAATCCTTTTAAAAAATAAAAAAAATGGCAGATTTGAAAAAACTTGCGGAAGAGTTAGTAAACTTAACTGTAAAAGAAGTTAACGAATTAGCTACAATTCTTAAAGACGAATACGGTATTGAACCAGCTGCAGCTGTAGCGGCTGTTGCTCCCGCAGCAGGCGGTGCAGCAGAAGCAGGTGCCGAAGAAAAAACCAGCTTTGATGTTATCATTAAATCAGCTGGACAAGCTAAACTTCAAGTAGTAAAACTTGTTAAAGAATTAACAGGTCTAGGACTTAAAGAATCTAAAGAGATAGTCGATGCAGCGCCAAAAGCTATTAAAGAAGGCGTTAGCAAAGAAGAAGCAACAACTTTAAAAACCCAATTAGAAGAAGCTGGAGCAGAAGTTGAAATCAAGTAATATAATCCGATATTGTGGGTTAAGGTTTAGAGCCTAAAGTGCTCTAAGCCTTTTTGTTGTTTTTTTCTAATTGTTAATTTATATATAACACAAACTATGAGTCTGAACAAAACAAATAGGATAAATTTTTCCTCTACAAAATCGCAATTTGACTACCCTGATTTTCTGGAATTACAGCTAAAATCTTTTGAAGAGTTTTTCAAATTAAACAGTACGCCCGAAGAGCGTAAAAAAGAAGGTTTATATAAAGTTTTCACAGAAAACTTCCCTATCTCAGACACTCGAAACAGTTTTGTTTTAGAGTTTTTAGATTATTCTATAGACCCTCCAAGATATGACATTGAAGAGTGTATTGAACGAGGACTTAGCTACAGTGTACCCATAAAAGCAAAACTTAGGCTATACTGTACGGACCCGGAACATGAAGATTTTGATACCGTCGTACAAGAAGTATATTTAGGAACAGTCCCCTATATGACTCCACGCGGTACATTTATCATAAATGGTGCTGAAAGAGTAATTGTAAGTCAACTGCACCGTTCACCAGGAGTATTTTTTGCACAAACAGTTCACGCAAACGGAACTAAACTATATTCAGCAAGAGTTATTCCTTTCAAAGGCTCTTGGATTGAGTTTTCAACTGATATCAACAATGTAATGTACGCATACATTGACAGGAAGAAAAAACTTCCGGTATCTACTTTACTCCGAGCTATTGGATATGAAAGTGACAAAGACATTATCCAAATTTTTGACTTGGCAGACGAAATCAAAGTCAACAAAACAAGTCTAAAAAAAGCTGTTGGTAGAAAACTCGCTGCAAGAGTACTAAAAACTTGGATTGAAGACTTTGTTGATGAGGATACTGGAGAAGTAGTTTCAATCGAACGTAACGAAATAATCGTTAACCGTGAAACCATTATCGACAACTCACACATTGACTTGATAATCGATTCAGGTGCAAAAACTATACTCCTACACAAAGAAGATAGTTCAAAAAGCGATTACGCTATCATATATAACACTTTACAGAAAGATACAACGAACTCGGAAAAAGAGGCTGTTGTTTTCATATATCGTGCATTGCGAAGTAGTGAACCACCTGATGAGTCTACTGCGCGCGATGTAATCGACAAACTGTTTTTTAGTGACAAACGCTACGACCTTGGAGATGTTGGTCGATTTAGAATTAATAAAAAACTTAATCTATCTATCGATCCAAATGTCAAGGTACTGACAAAAGAAGACATTATTCAGATAATAAAATACTTGGTTGAACTTATCAACTCTAAAGCAGACGTTGATGATATCGACCACCTGAGTAATCGTAGAGTTAGGACAGTTGGTGAACAGCTCTACAACCAATTTGGAGTTGGGTTAGCCAGAATGACAAGAACTATAAGAGAAAGAATGAACGTTCGTGATAACGAGGTTTTTAAGCCTGTTGATTTAGTTAACGCAAAAACTCTAAGTTCTGTAATAAATTCATTCTTTGGAACAAATGCACTATCACAATTTATGGATCAAACCAATCCGTTGGCTGAGATGACGCACAAAAGACGTATGTCAGCACTCGGACCTGGAGGTATCTCACGTGAAAGAGCAGGCTTTGAAGTACGCGACGTTCACTATACACACTACGGACGTTTATGTCCTATTGAAACCCCGGAAGGTCCTAATATTGGACTAATCTCTTCTATGTGCGTTTACGCCAAAATCAATGACATGGGTTTCATTGAAACACCTTATAGAAAAGTTAATGATGGAAAAGTCGATTTATCTCCTAAAGGTATTGTATACTTAAGTGCCGAAGAGGAAGACCTTTCAACAATTGCTCAGGCTAATGCGCCAATAGATGATGATGGAAAATTTATCCGCGACCGTGTAAAGAGTAGGTTTGAAGACGACTATCCAGTTGTTCCTCCACAGGAGATAGAACTAATGGACGTTGCTCCAAACCAAATTGCTTCTATTGCTGCTTCTTTGATACCATTTCTCGAACATGATGATGCAAACCGTGCACTTATGGGTTCAAACATGATGCGCCAAGCAGTTCCATTATTAAACCCCGAACAACCAATTGTGGGAACGGGTATTGAAAGAGAGGTAGCAGAAGATTCACGTATTCTAATTGTTGCAGAAGGCAATGGTGTTGTAGAGTATGTTGATGCAGTAGAAATTGTTATCAGATACGAACGAACAGAAGAAGAGAAACTTATAAGTTTCGATGAAGATACAAAAAGATACAACCTTACTAAATTCCAAAAAACAAATCAAAACACCTGTATCAATTTGAAACCTATTGTAAGAGTAGGTCAAAAAGTAAATAAAGGTGATATTCTAACTGCAGGATATGCTACCAAAGATGGGGAACTTGCACTTGGTAGAAATCTGATGGTTGCATTCATGCCTTGGAAAGGTTACAATTTTGAAGACGCTATTGTAATTTCGGAAAAGGTTGTTCGTGATGATTATTTCACCTCTTTGCATATTGATGAACACATTCTTGAAGTTCGTGAAACAAAACGAGGAGTAGAAGAGTTAACCAGCGATATTCCAAACGTAAGCGAAGAGGCGACTAAAGATCTCGACGAAAACGGTATGATAAGAGTTGGTGCTCACATTGTACCTGGCGACATCCTTGTTGGAAAAATTACTCCGAAAGGAGCATCAGATCCAACACCGGAAGAAAAGCTATTACGTGCAATTTTTGGCGACAAAGCTGGAGATGTAAAAGATGCTTCATTAAAAGCAGGACCATCACTGTACGGTGTTGTGGTCAAGAAAAAATTGTTCTCGCGAACTACTAAAGATAAAAAAGTAAAAGCTGCAGAAAAAACACTTCTTGAAAAAATTGACAAAGAAGAGAACACTAAGCTACAAAGCTTAAGGTTGAGACTAATTGACAAACTTTTTGTAATACTAAACGGTAAAACATCAACCGGACTTGTTAATTACTTAAATCAAGAAATTGTAGCAAAAGGTGCAAAATATACTCAAAAAGTATTGAATGAAATAGACGATTTTGTTGATATTCAAACATCTAATTGGACTACTGACGAAAAGAAAAACCAGCAAGTATCACGTCTATTGCACAACTATACTATCGTATATAAAGATACCATTGCAGATTTCAGACGCAAACGCTTTGGAATAACAGTTGGTGATGAACTGCCAAACGGAATCATACAATTAGCAAAAGTTTATATTGCCAAGAAAAGAAAAATTAAAGTTGGCGATAAAATGGCAGGACGACACGGAAATAAAGGTATTGTTGCAAAAGTTGTACGACAAGAAGACATGCCATTTCTTGCGGACGGAACCCCTGTTGATATTGTTTTAAATCCACTTGGCGTTCCTTCGCGTATGAACCTTGGTCAAATTTATGAAACTGTTCTTGGATGGGCTGGTAAAGAACTTGGTGTTAAATTTTCAACTCCCATTTTTGATGGAGCAACACTCGAGCAAATAACCGAATATACCCGAAAAGCCAAATTACCTGATTTCGGACGTACATATCTCTATGATGGGGAAACAGGAGAAAGATTTGACCAACCAGCAACTGTTGGCATCATTTATATGATGAAACTAGGACACATGGTTGACGACAAAATGCACGCCAGAAGCATTGGACCATACTCACTTATTACACAGCAACCCCTCGGAGGAAAAGCTCAATTTGGAGGACAACGTTTCGGTGAAATGGAAGTTTGGGCACTTGAGGCTTTTGGAGCATCGAACATACTTCAAGAAATTCTTACAGTTAAGTCCGATGACGTTCAAGGGCGCTCAAAAGCATACGAAGCAATTGTCAAAGGAGATACTATGCCAACACCTGGTATCCCCGAATCATTTAATGTCTTGTTACATGAACTTCGTGGCTTAGGATTAAGCGTTTCGTTAGAATAAATTACTCATAAACTGTTATAATACACATTCAAAAACAAACAATATGGCTTATCGTAAAGATTCGAAAGTAAGATCCGATTTTTCAAATATAAATATCAGCCTTTCCTCTCCTGAAGAGATATTGGAACGTTCGAGCGGAGAAGTTTTAAAGCCTGAAACAATTAATTATAGGACATATAAACCTGAACGTGACGGGTTATTCTGTGAAAGAATATTTGGTCCTGTAAAAGACTATGAATGCCATTGCGGTAAATACAAGAGAATTAGATATAAGGGCATTGTATGCGACCGTTGCGGTGTTGAAGTAACAGAAAAAAAGGTACGCCGTGAACGCATGGGACACATACATTTAGTTGTACCAGTTGCTCATATATGGTATTTTCGTTCATTACCCAACAAAATTGGATACCTTTTAGGAATACCTTCAAAAAAACTTGACTCGATTATATATTACGAAAAATATGTCGTAATACAACCAGGGGCTGCAGGAACTATAGAAATTGAAGATAAAAAAGAAGAAGGTGGAATTAATTATCTTGACTTTTTAAGTGAAGAAGAATACCTGAATATTCTCGACTCCCTTCCTCGTGAAAATCAAATGCTTGATGATAGCGATCCCAACAAATTTATTGCTAAAATGGGTGCCGAAGCATTACATGATTTGCTTCAAAGATTAGATTTAGACGAATTGTCTTATAACCTTAGAGATCAAGCCAACAACGAAACATCTGTTCAAAGAAAAAATGAAGCCTTAAAAAGATTACAAGTTGTTGAGGCATTCAGAAGCTCAAAAGGTGTAAACAATCCTGAATGGATGATATTGCAAGTGATTCCAGTAATTCCACCCGAACTACGTCCTTTAGTTCCACTTGACGGCGGAAGATTTGCAACAAGTGACCTTAATGACCTTTATAGACGCGTTATTATTCGCAACAACAGGTTAAAACGACTTATCGAAATAAAAGCACCAGAAGTAATCCTTAGAAACGAGAAACGAATGTTGCAAGAAGCTGTTGATTCACTTTTCGACAATTCAAGAAAGTCTAATGCCGTAAAAACAGAAGCTAACAGACCTCTAAAATCACTCAGCGATAGCTTAAAAGGAAAACAGGGACGATTCCGTCAAAACCTTTTAGGTAAACGTGTTGACTATTCAGCTCGTTCGGTAATTGTTGTAGGACCAGAGTTAAAAATGCACGAATGTGGATTGCCAAAAGATATGGCTGCTGAACTTTACAAACCGTTCGTAATAAGAAAACTTATCGAACGTGGTATTGTAAAAACAGTTAAATCAGCTAAAAAAATCGTAGATCGTCGTGATCCAGTTGTTTGGGACATACTTGAAAATGTTTTAAAATCTCATCCAGTTCTACTCAACCGTGCTCCTACTCTACACCGCTTGGGTATTCAGGCATTTCAGCCAAAACTAATAGAAGGTAAGGCTATTCAGTTACACCCTCTTGCATGTACAGCTTTTAACGCTGACTTTGACGGTGACCAAATGGCTGTTCACTTACCATTAGGAAATGCTGCTATTCTTGAAGCACAATTTTTAATGTTAGGAAGTCATAATATATTGAACCCTGCAAACGGAGCTCCAATTACCGTTCCTTCGCAAGATATGGTACTTGGATTATATTACATGACCAAATCAAAACCCAATGCTAAAGGAAATGGTATAACCTTCTATTCACCCAAAGAGGTAATTATAGCATATAACGAAGGAAAAGCCGAGCTGAATGCAGAAATAAAAGTTAGATTAGATATTACCCAACCTGATGGTAGTGTTAAAAGACAAATTATTGACACTACGGTAGGAAGGGTTATGTTCAATAACGTTGTTCCCAAAGAAATGGGATATATCAACGAGTTACTTACCAAAAGATCTCTACGTGATATTATTGGTAAAATATATAAAAAATGCGGCACAGTTGAAACGTCAAAGTTCTTGGATGATATTAAGAACCTTGGTTTTGAAATGGCTTTTAAAGGTGGATTATCATTTAACCTAGCTGATGTTATTATACCCGAATCGAAAGAGAAACTTGTAACTGAAGGTTATAAGAAAGTTGACGAAGTAGCATATCAACATAATAATGGTTTTATAACCAATACAGAGCGATACAACCAAGTAGTTGATATTTGGACACATACAAATGCTAAACTAACAATGACTCTTTTAGATGAACTGTCTAGAGACAACGAAGGATTCAATTCTGTTTACATGATGTTGGACTCAGGTGCAAGAGGATCAAAAGAACAAATTAGACAGCTGTGCGGTATGAGGGGATTGATGGCAAAACCTCAAAAAAGTAGTGCCGTAACCTCCGAAATTATTGAAAACCCAATTTTAGCTAACTTTAAAGAGGGTCTCTCTGTTTTGGAATATTTTATCTCTACTCACGGTGCACGTAAAGGTCTTGCTGACACCGCATTAAAAACAGCCGACGCTGGTTATTTGACACGTCGATTAGTTGACGTTGCTCAAGATGTTATAATCAACGAATCAGACTGTGGTACATTGAGAGGATTGCCTGCTACAGAACTCCGCAAGGGGGATGAGCTTGTTGAAAGCTTATACGAAAAAATAATGGGACGTTGCTCTGTAAACGATATTTACCACCCCAACACAGGTAAACTTATCGTTGCTGCAGGCGAACTAATTGATGAAGATATTGCCCAAATTATCGAAGATTCGCCAATAGAACAAGTTGAAATCAGATCAGTTTTAACGTGTGAAACCAAAATGGGTGTGTGTGCAAAATGTTATGGCCGTAACTTGGCCACCAATAAAATGGTAAAAAAAGGAGAGGCCGTTGGAGTTATTGCAGCACAATCAATTGGTGAACCTGGAACACAGTTAACACTTCGTACATTCCACGTTGGGGGTATTGCATCGAATATTGCAGCACAATCTGGAATTACAGCAAATTATAGTGGTATTGTGGAAATTGATGAACTAAGAGCCGTTGACTTCGTTAGCGATACAGGAGAAAAATGTCAAGTGGTAATTGGACGTTTGGCCGAAATGAGAATTGTTGATGTAAACACCAAGTTGACACTATCAAATAGGGCTATACCTTATGGAGCCACCTTATTTGTTAAAAACGGACAAGAAGTTCAAAAAGGCACTAGAATTTGTGAATGGGATCCATATAACGCAGTAATCATAGCAGAGTTAGACGGAAAAATATCATTCTCAGATGTTATCGACGGTGTTACATATAAAGAAGAGTCAGACGAGCAAACGGGTTTCAGCGAGAAAGTTATCATTGAAACAAGAGATAGAACAAAAAACCCGGAAATTATGCTTCTAAACGAGCTTGGTGAAGCGGTCAAAACATACAACTTACCAGTAAAAGCTCATATTACTGTTAATGAAAACGATAAAGTTAAACAAGGTGATGTTATTGTAAAAATACCCCGCGTATTTGGTAAAGCTGGTGATATTACCGGAGGTTTACCACGCGTTACCGAATTGTTTGAAGCTCGAAACCCGTCAAATCCGGCAGTAGTATCTGAAATTGATGGAGAGGTAGAATTTGGTAAAATTAAACGAGGTAATCGTGAAATTATAGTTCAATCGCGTTCTGGAGAAGTAAAAAAATACCTTGTACCTCTATCACGCCAAATACTTGTTCAAGAAAACGATTACGTAAGAGCTGGCACACCATTATCAGACGGTATAGTTTCTCCAAGCGATATTCTTCTTGTACAAGGACCTACATCTGTACAAGAATATTTGGTAAACGAAATACAAGAAGTATACAGAATGCAAGGTGTTAAAATTAATGACAAACACTTTGAAGTAATTGTACGCCAGATGATGAGAAAAGTTGAAATCGTTGATCCGGGAGATACTCTATTCTTAGAAAAGCAACAAGTTGATAAATA
>JAAYQU010000035.1 GCA_012519055.1 Bacteroidales bacterium
CTTGTTGCCCAGCAGGTCCAGTAGGTCCCTGAGGTCCTTGTTCGCCTTGTGGTCCAGTTGGTCCAATAGGTCCTTCTGGTCCTTGATTACCTGTTGCTGCGTACATGGCGTATGGTACAGACATAACTGGGGATGTTCCCATATGAACGTAATCGTTGTTACTAGCTTTTAATTCAATTTTTATCAGTACTACTTCACTGCCCCAGGGAATATCTGCGAAATTGCCAGATAGTATTTGGCCTTGTCCTATTGTTAAGTTAACAATACCTAGATTGTTAGTTGTACTGTTGTGTGTTTCAGAGTAATAAACGGAGTTGTTTTGAGCAATCAGACTTATCCGTAAATTAACCTCTTTGTTTTGAATCATTGTGCCATCTTGTTTTTGTATGGCGGCTTGATAGTTAAAGCCTTGTTGTTGTGCGCTAGCTGATACAAATACAGCTATGCACAATAAAATCGAGAATAAATATCGTTTCATAACACTTGACTTTTAATTAATTATATGTTTTCAATTTTCCGCAATGTAAATTAAAACAAAATAAATTAAAAATGCAATAGGTGTTTTTATAAAATGGGGTAGTTGTTTTTCATCGTATTTATAATGCGGTGATTATTGACGACGCATGTTGTATATATTGGCGAAAGTGAATGACAATTACTTTTAAAAATTAGAAATTAAGTTTAAAAGCACTCTATATTTTCTCTCATTTTTTGCAAATAATAAACAATAAAAACCTTTTGTAAAGGTCTGAGAAACAGAATTTCTATAATAGCAAAACGACAAAAGCGCCAAGACTAATAAGTTGTTTTGTTTCCAAACAGAGTAAGAAAATATTGAAGACAACACCCTTTCCCACCTCTCGAGAACCTTTGCAAAGAATTAACAGAAAGACAATTAATATTTAAACACTTTTCTCGGTTTATATTTAGCAGTCATATTAGCAATAGCCGCAATATATTCGGGTGTTGTTCCGCAACACCCGCCTACAATATTTACCAACCCTGCACCACATAGCTCCTCAATAATGTTTGCCATCTCAGTAGCTGATTGAGCGTACTGACCAAATTCATTTGGCAATCCTGCATTGGGATAAACAGTTATAAATGTTGATGATATTTTTGAGAGTAGTTTGACATAAGGCTTTAAATACTCGGCTCCGAAAGCGCAATTTAAACCAAAACTCAAAGCTTCTGAATACTTGAGAGAAACATAAAAGTCTTCTAGCGTTTGACCAGATAAAATGCGACCTGCTTTGTCTATTGTCGCCGACAAAATTATAGGCATTTCGTTTTCTGTTTGGCTATACAATCTTTTTATAGCAGATATTGCAGCCTTGGCATTTTGAATATCGCAAATTGTCTCTATAAGAAAAATATTTATCCCGCCATCATACAAACCCCTTACCTGATCGTAATATGAATCAACTAGCATATCAAATGTAATCCCTTTGGAGATAGGATTGTTAACAACTATAGAATAACTCAACATTTGACTAGTAGGACCTATACTGCCAGCAACAAATCGAGGTTTCGCTGGAGTATTATATTCTGCGGCAACAGAACATGCAAGCTTTGCTCCCTTATAATTGATCTCATAAATATGATTTTCTAAACCGTAATTTGTCTGTGATATTGAGTTTGCGTTAAATGTATTTGTTGTAATAATATCAGCACCTGCCTCAAGATATTGTTTATAAATATTTTTAACAATTTCTGGCTGATATAAATTCAAAATATCATAATTTCCCTTAATATTCTGGGAATGACTTACAAACAGATCTCCACGAAACTCCTTCTCAACAAGATTTAATTGCTGTATCATGGTTCCTATTGCTCCGTCAAGAATAAGAATTTTTTGTTCTAACTGTTTGATAAGCAATTGACTTCTACTACTCATGTCACTCAATAATAGATGCAAAATTCTACTAATGTAATCTAAATTTTTCAACAAAAAGTCACACAAAACATATGTGTCTGACAACCAACCACTTATACGTCTGTTTAATTTTGATACATTCGTTTCTTATTTGATTATTAACTCCTTTAAATCTATAATTGCTATTTTTGCCTTTTAATTCAAGGGCAAAATCTGACAAATGGATTTAAAAGAGAAAAAGAAAGTTCTAATAATAACATATTATTGGCCCCCTTCAGGTGGTGTTGGTGTCCATCGTTGCTTAAAGTTTGCTAAATATCTACGTGACTTTGGGTGGGAACCTGTGGTTTATACTGCTGAAAATGCTCACTATCCATATTTTGATGATACAAACTTTGTTCACATCCCGGAAGGAATAACAATATTAAAGCAACCTATTTGGGAGCCCTACAATATGTTTAAATTAGCGTCTGGACGTAAGCCTTCAAGTGCAATGAACAATCCTGTTCATGTCAGAGACAAACGCACGTGGGTTGATAACCTTGCTATTTGGATACGTGGTAACTTTTTTATACCAGATGCCCGTAAATTTTGGATTAAACCTTCGGTAAAATATCTCTCTAAATGGTTAAAAGAGAACCATATAGATGCTATTTTAAGCGATGGTCCTCCACACACAAATACTGTGATAGCCTGTCGGTTATCTAAAACATTCAATATCCCTTGGTTAGCTGACTACCAAGACCCCTGGACACAAGTAGATTACTATAAGCTGCTGAAACTCACACGTTGGGCACATAAAAAACATGTAAGAATGGAGCAAGAAGCCTTTAATACCGCAGCTAAAACCACCATTGCAAGTCCTACATGGAAAAAGGATTTGGAATCGATTGGCGCAAAAAATGTAGATGTGATATTCTGGGGCTACGACGAACAAGAGTTCCAGGCAGTAACATCTAACTTAGATGCCAAATTTTCAATAACACACGCTGGCATGCTTGGCTTTGATCGTTTACCTGAAACTTTTTTTAAGGTTTTAGGTGATATGAAAAAAGAGACAGAAAGTTTTTCAGAAAATTTAAGCATTCAATTCCCCGGAATGGTCGATTACAGTATTGTTGAAGAATTAAGAAAGAATAACCTTTTAGAAAATTGTTGGTTACCCGGCACCATTAGTCGTACCGATGCCATTGAACGTACATTTAACAGTCAGGTTCTGTTTCTTCCATTAAATAAAGCAGAAAACGCACAAGGACGTATTCCCGGCAAGCTGTTTGAATGTTTAAGAGCACGTCGCCCTATTTTAGTATTGGGTCCTAACAACTCTGACGTCAAAAAAATTGTTGAACAAAACTTCTCTGGAAATAGTTTTGAGTATGATGATTATAAAGGAATACGTACCTTTGTCGAAAATAGATACAATCTGTTCTTAAATAACAACAACAGTGTTCAATCCGCTAATATTGAACAATATTCGGTAAAAAATCAAGTTGGCAAAGTGGCTGAGTATCTAAATGAAATTAGCAAATGATTATGCCCCAAACAGACCTAAATATTAATCCAACCGATTCGGTAAAACCTGCCGAAAACAATGATACAGTCGATAATTTGCTGACACAACCATCAGACATTCCTGTTTATGATGTTTTAGCAAAAAAACAGTTTGCTTCACCCGAAAAAATCGAACTTATTAAAGAATCATTTATATTAACACCTTTAAAAACAGTAAACAAAAGAGCCTCTTTTAAAGAGTACGACCCTATTACAAATAAAATAGTTGTATCAGGAAGTAAACAAATTGAAGATATTAAGTCCCCAAAAATAACTCCTCGAGAGAAAATTACGACCCCTACGGAAACAATATCAGACATTGAAAAAACTGATACAGTCAAGTTAACAGAAAAAACTCAGTTTACTTTTGATATATTTTCAAACAAAATTATCAAAGAAGGCGACACACCGCAATATACTATTTTCCCTATTGTAGAGCCTATACAAAAAGCAGACACTCACCTTATTAGCGGACAACTCATTAACAGACGACCCAAATCTGAGATAAAACAGTTTACCAATATTGATTGGGTTACAGGATTTAATATCATTATTCTTATTCTTATAGTGTATACCAGAGTTGTTTTCGGCAAGTTTTTTAAACCTATGTTCCAATCCACGTTTGTGTATAACCTATCAGTTCGTATTTTTAACGAAAAAAACTTAGTTTTCAACCGATTCTTTAATATTTTAAACATACTTTTTTTACTTTCTTTACCAGCCTTTATAACACTTTCTTTAGATTTTTATGGGTTCAGAATTTATAATTTTAATTTTTGGCAACACTATTTAATTTTTTTAGCTCTACACCTTGTTATAATATTTATTAAAAAGTCTATAAATTTATTTATAGGTTCATTATTTCGCATAAACAATATTATTGCAGAATACACTTTTCAGGGAAATCTGTTCCTTAAAATTTCTGGATTACTAATAATTCCAATAATTATCATTATTCCTTACTTGCCTGAAAAAATCGTTGAATTTTTTATTATAGCCATTGTTACAGTTTTATTGCTGTTATATTTTATACGAATTCTTCGTCTTTTTTTAATTACAATTCGCAAAGGATTTTCTATTTTCTATTTGATTTTGTATTTTTGCACCCTAGAAATTGGTCCCTGCTTAATTATTTTTAAAATTCTTAACAAATCAATTTAAAAACGGCTGGACATTAAACTTAAAAAACTAAGGCCTTGAAAATCAAACGAATTTTAGTCTCGCAGCCAGCTCCCGAGACAGAAAAAAATCCATACTCTGAGCTTGCAGAAAAACATGGAGTAGCATTCGAATTTCGACAATTTATCCGCGTTCAGGGCGTTTCTGCCAGAGATTTTCGCAAGGAACGTATAAATTTTCAAGATTATGGAGCCATAATTTTCACATCTCGTGTAGCAGTGGATCACTATTTTCGTTTGTGCGAAGAGTTGCGGTTCTCTGTACCCGATTCAATGAAATATATGTGTATTTCGGAATCAGTAGCTGTATATCTGCAAAAATATATTGTTTATAGAAAACGAAAAATCTCTTTCGGAAACGGACAATTTGAAGATTTAATTAAAACTATACAAAAAAATAAAAACGAAAACTTTTTAGTTCCACTATCCGATATACACAACCAGGAAATACCAAACCGACTTAAGGAAGAAAAAATAAAATTTCAACCTGCTGTATTATACCATACTGTTTCAAGCAATTTATCAGACATTAATTTGGACGACTACGACGCCATAATATTCTTCTCTCCCGGAGGAATAGCCTCATTGTTTGAAAACTTTCCCGATTTTGTTCAAAACAATAAAATTCTCGGAGCATTTGGACCAACTACACATGCAGCAATGCGTGAAGCAGGATTGACACTTAACATTGAAGCACCAACACCAGAAGCTCCTTCAATGATTATGGCAATCGACCATTATATTACAGAAGTTAATAAAAAGAAGTAGAGACAGCACATATCTCTTCTTTATAATCCCTTGTATTCAAGGTTGTTGGACATAATTCGATGTTATTTTGTTAATAATTGCTGATTGTTAATTGAACACAACTATTGCTTTTTGCTGTAAAAAGCACTATTTTTGTAGCTTCTGATAGTTATTTTTAATACTATTTGGAGATAATATTTAATAACTTTATTTGTTATCGGGGTGAGAGAAGATAAACAATCTGTAAGGCGATTACAAACATCATATATAACCACGATAGTTTCCATAACTTTAGTTCTTCTCTTGTTAGGAATAATGGGCTTTTTAATCATCAACGCCCGTAAAATTAGTGTACACGTAAAAGAAAACATAGGAATAAGCATAATTTTACATGAAAATGTAAAAGAGGCCGATATTTTACGAATGCAAAAGGGCTTTGAAACACAATCGTATGTACGCTCAACTCGATACATAAGCAAAGAACAAGCTGCTAAAGAATTACAGGAAGATTTGGGTGAAGATTTTGTTCAATTTATTGGTCACAATCCTCTGCCAGTTTCAATAGAAATTAAGCTTACAGCAGAATATGCAAACAATGATTCAATAAAAGCCATTGAAAACAGGTTAAAAAAATCTGATCAAATAAAAGAGGTATGGTATCAAAAAAATCTGATTGCCTTAGTTAATGACAATATTCACAAAATCAGTCTCATAATTTTAGGATTTGCATTGGTACTGTTTTTTATATCATTAGTACTGATTAATAATACGATACATTTGGCAATCTACTCAAAACGGTTTTTAATTAAAACCATGGAATTGGTCGGTGCTACTAAACAATTTATACTAGCGCCTTTTATTAGAACTGGAGTTTTTCACGGTATAATTAGTGGACTTATTGCAATAATACTACTTAGTGGTATTATATACGTAGGAAATAATCAATTCCCTGAATTACATATATTTGATAATTTTACAGCAATATCAATATTATACGTATTTGTAATAATTCTAGGTGTAATTATTAGCTTGTTTTCTACTTTGTTTGCAGTTAATAAATATCTAAAAATCAACACGGATAAATTATATTTTTAACATATAAAACTAAAAACATATGAAAGAAGAAGATTTTGCTATCTCACGTAAAAATGCACGTCTTTTACTGTTAGGATTTGGCATAGTTGTTTTAGGATTTATTTTAATGATAGGGGGTGCTCCCTCATCACCAGAAGTTTGGTATCCAAACAACGATCCTAGTCAAACTCCCGAGATGTTTTCGTTCGTTAGAATTACCCTTGCTCCAATTATTGTTATAGCTGGATTTGTTTTCAATATTTGGGTAATAATGCGAGATCAAACAGCAACAAAATAGTATGGATATTTTAAAGGCTATTATTTTGGGTGCAATTCAGGGAATTACTGAATTTTTACCCATATCAAGCTCTGGGCACTTAATGATAGGCGAAACTTTGCTTAACACAAAAGGCGAAGATAGTTTACTGTTTACCGTTTTAGTACATGGAGCAACGGTTTTAAGTACATTAGTGGTTTTTAGAAAGGAAATTTTAGAAATTTTTAAAGGACTTTTAAAATTTCGATGGAACGAAGAAACCAAATACACTGTAAAAATTTTTATATCCATGATTCCGATTGCTATTGTGGGGTTGTTTTTTAAAGATTATGTGGAAAATATTTTTGCAAGCAAGAGTATCGCTTTTATTGGATATATGTTGTTAATTACAGCAGCATTACTATTTTTTGCATGGCTAAATAAAAGTAATAATAAAAAGGATGTTGGATTTTTCAATGCATTTATAATAGGAATTGCACAAGCAATTGCAGTTATACCTGGTATCAGCCGAAGTGGTGCAACTATTTCAACAGCACTTATTTTAAAAATAGATAGAGCTAAAGCTGCAAAATTCTCTTTCCTTATGGTAATAATTCCAATACTTGGCGAAAATTTCTTAGATCTAATGAAAGGAAATATTACAGCAGCAACACCAACATCATCACTTATTGCAGGATTTATTACAGCATTTGTAGTTGGACTATTCGCCTGTAAGTTCATGATAAAAATGGTAACAAATGGACGATTGCACTATTTTGCAATATATTGTGCCATAGTTGGTCTTTCTGTAATACTATTTTTGTAATCTATTTAATTTAAAAACCTGTTATTTACTTTTCTTAATAATTTGGGCTTAATGTATAACACTGATATTAATACAGTAAAAACCAATTTAATAAGTGGAGAAATTCTTCTTTTCGACAAACCATACAAATGGACCTCTTTTGATGTTGTCAACAAAGTTAAATGGACTGTAAGCAGATCTCTTAAACTAAAAAAACTTAAAATAGGTCATGCCGGCACGTTGGACCCTTTAGCAACAGGATTATTAATATTATGCACCGGACAAAAAACAAAAAATATTGAAGCGATTCAAAATCAACCTAAAAGATATATTGCAACTATAAGTCTTGGAAACACAACACCATCTTATGATTTAGAAACACAAATAACCCAAACTTGGTCTGTTGATAATATTTCCGAAATTGATGTACTTTCGGTATTAAAAAAACTAACAGGAACTATTTTGCAAGAACCCCCTTTATTCTCAGCAAAATGGGTAAACGGCATAAGAGCTTATGATTTAGCACGAAATGGCGACTCAAAAAAACTCGAACCTGTTGAAGTCAATATTTATGAAAACAAACTCTTAGAATATTCACAAAACGAGATAAAATTAGAGATACTTTGTTCCAAAGGAACTTATATAAGAGCAATAGCTCGCGATATTGGTACAATGCTTAACAATGGAGCATATCTTAAAGAACTTCAACGAGTTGAAATAGGAGATTTTAAATTAAGTAACGCTCAAGATGTTGAATCTTATTGTGACAAAATTAAACAACTTGCAAACACACAATAAAAAAATATCATTACTGTTAATAATTCTTAAAACATATATAGTATGAAGTTATCGCAGTTTCAATACAGCTTACCTGACAAACTGATTGCTTTAAACCCAACTCATAACCGTGATGAATCACGATTAATGGTGGTAAATAGAGCTACCGGTGAGATTGAACACAAAATTTTTCGCGAAATTTTGGATTATTTCAAAGAAAATGATCTCTTAGTGTTTAACGATACTAAAGTATTTCCCGCCCGATTACACGGAACCAAAGAGAAAACTGGCGCAGACATTGAAGTTTTTCTCTTACGCGAACTAAACCGTGATCAACGATTATGGGACGTTTTAGTCGATCCTGCACGTAAAATTCGGATAGGAAATAAACTCTATTTCGGTAAAGATAGCGAACTAGTTGCCGAAGTTATTGATAACACCACTTCACGCGGTCGTACATTACGTTTTTTATTTGACGGTACACACGAGGAGTTTAAAAAAATTCTGTATAAACTCGGAGAAACTCCTCTTCCAAAGTTTATCAACAGACAAGTAGAACCCGAAGATTCAGAAAGATATCAAACAATATTTGCAACTCACGAAGGCGCTGTTGCTGCTCCAACAGCAGGAATGCATTTTAGCAGAGAACTGTTAAAACGTTTTGAAATACTTGGGGCTAAACGAACATTTATTACCCTACATGCAGGCTTAGGAAACTTTAGAGAGGTTGAAGTAGAAGACCTTACTAGACACAAAATGGACTCTGAACAAATAGTAGTAAGCAATGAAACTGTAGAAATGGTTTGCGAAGCACACAAAAATAGAAATAGTATTTGTGCAGTAGGAACAACCGTTCTTAAAACTCTTGAAACTGTTACAACAACGACTGGTAATATCAAACCTTTCGAAGGATGGACAAATAAATTTATTTTCCCTCCATATGAAGTTACTATTGTTGACAAGCTGATATCAAACTTTCATCTCCCAAAATCAACATTATTGATGATGGTGGCTGCTTTTGGCGGTTACGATATTATTATGAATGCTTATAACGAAGCAATTAAAGAGAAATATAGATTTGGTTCATACGGAGACGCTATGCTGATTATATAATTGTAACGTCATAAAATAAATGGTTGTCTCAGTTTTGAGACAACCTCGCTTTTATTTTAAATACATATATCTAATATTTTGAAATGACTAGAGAATATATGCAAATTAATACTTTAATAATTATAATATTTAACTTATTGTTCTTTACATTTCCATTAGGCGCTCAAGAAGTTGATAATATCTCAATAGATAATAATCTATATTTTCCTGATAAGTTTTTTATTGACACAATAAACCCTGAAGCAGATGGTACAATACAAGGTAATGAATTTTACGAAAGACGAAAATATGCAGCTAATTACATAAACTTTATTCTCTCAATGGAACTTTCAAAGCTGAATGAACCAAAGCTGCATCATGAATATCCCTATGAAGTTTATAGATTTACATGGTCAGCCTATTTAAAAAATGCTCATAATCCATTAACGATAAGAATAGAAAATGACGGGAAAAAGGCTTATTTAATAGCAAAATACATACGTTATAATAGATTCTCCAATAAAGATAAATTGATAATAAAAGATACGATAACTATCGACAAAAATAAGTGGGTAGAGTTTAAAAACATAATTAACAGCATAAATTTTTGGAATATATCTCCTATCGAAAAAACGAGTATTGTTGTTTTCGACGGTTCAACTTGGATTTTAGAAGGAAGTATTGATAAATCTTATCATATGGTTCATCGCAAAATGGCAAAACATAAAGAAATAGGAGAAGTGTGTCTATATCTCTTAAAATTAAGCGGAATTAAGGTTAAAGAGAACGAATTTAATCCTTAAAATTATACTTTTGCTACAATTGTATTGTGTAACATTTATTGTTAAGTTTTTAATAATAAATTGTTAAGTTTTTGTGAATAAAAAATTAAAAAGTTAATTTGTGTTTTTCCAAAACTTATATATCACAAACACTTTTTTGTAAAGCAAAATATTTATTATCTATTTATTTAATTTTATCAACCAATTTTTAATGATTTTGGAACTAAAAAATATACCTTAACGTAAAAAGTATAAAAAAACTAATTTTATTAACAGTTGTGAATATAAATATTAAATCATTAGTTTTAAGAGATTTTACAAATCACCAACTGTTAATATCCTTTTAATAAAATATTAGAACGATATTTGCAACATATTTTTATAAAAATTATCAACGTTATTAACACTACATAATCATCATCATAATATTAAAATTAAAAAAATTATTCTTTTTATGATATATAATGAAATGTTTAAAAATGGATTTATAGAAGAGGAAATTCCGCATGGAATTAATTTAGTTAATGAGATTAATAAACTTAAAAAAGAAAAAAATGCAATTATATTAGGGCATTATTATCTTTCTCCTGACGTTCAAAATATATCTGATTTTCTTGGCGATAGCCTTGCACTTGCACAAGAAGCACAAAAAACCGAAGCTGACATTATTTTGTTTGCCGGTATTGTTTTTATGGCAGAAACAGCTAAAATATTAAACCCCTCTAAAAAGGTTTTAATTCCTGATTTAAATGCAGGTTGTTCATTATCTGATAGTTGTAATCCAAAAGACTTTAAAGAGTTTATTTCAAAATACCCCGATCATAAAGTTATTACTTATATAAATAGCTCAACACAAGTAAAAATTTTATCAGATATTATTTGTACGAGTAGCAATGCAGTAAAAATAGTCCAAAGCATTCCTAAAAGTCAAAAGATAATTTTTGCTCCGGACGAAAATTTGGGTAAATACGTGGAAATGATGTCAGGTAGAAAAATGGTTTTATGGAAAGGTGCTTGTCACGTTCATAAGAGATTTAGTTTACCGAAAATTTTACAACTGAAAAAAGATAATCCTGATGCATTAATAATTTCACATCCAGAATGTCAGCAAGATATAATACAACATTCTGATTTTGTAGGAAGTACATCAGCACTTCTAAATTATGTTACAACACATTCAGCACAGAAATTTATTATTGTAACAGAGCCGGGTATTATTCATCAAATGAAATTGAAAAACAAAAATAAGATATTTATTTCTGCACCTCCTGAGAATTCAGACCGTGTTTGCAATGAATGTAACTATATGAAATTAAATAATTTAAAGAAAATTTATTTGACTCTTAAATATGAACTTCCTGAGATAAATTTTTCTGAAGATATAAGGTTAAAAGCCTCGAAACCATTAGAAGAGATGATTAAATTGAGTTAATAACTATTGAATGAATCAATTTAAAAAGTTGGCTGGACAAACCGTAATTTACGGATTAGGTTCAGTTATACCAAGAATATTAAATTATATTCTTTTAACACCCTTTTATACACGTGTTCTACATTCGGTTGCCGATTATGGAACACACTCTTATCTTTATTCTTTTAGTGCTTTCATTATTATCCTCTTAACTTTTGGAATGGAGACAACCTTTTTCCGATATGCCAAAAATAGGGGAATAGAGAATGTATTTACAACATCATATTATTTTCTTCTCGCTAATGCTTTAGCTTTTAGTTTGTTAGTTTTAATTTTTCAAGTAGATATTGCTAAAGCTATTGGAATTAATAATATTAAATATCTATGGTATTTTATTGGAATTATATTTTTCGACGTTGTTACTGCAATACCATTTTCTGCGTTAAGATATAATGAGAAAGCAAAAACTTTTGCTCTTTTAAAGATTGTTAATATTATAATTAACATTGTTATTAATTTGATTTACTTGTGGTTAATACCTCTCTTAATAAACAAGTATGGATTTAATTTTGATAGAATCTTTTCCCAAGATAATCTACTTGAATATACATTTAGAGCAAATCTAATAGCTAGTTTTTGTACATTTCTTTTGCTAATCCCGCACACAAAATCATATTTTAAAAAGTTTCAATTACCTCTGTTCAAAGAGATGATTGTTTACTCGTTTCCTATAATGATTAGTGGTATTTTAGGTATGATTAATGAAGTGGCAGATAAAATCTTACTTAAATATTTGTTACCCAAAGATGTATCAGCTTTCGAACAAATTGGGATTTATGCAGCTAATTATAAATTAGCTGCATTGATAACAATTTTTAATTCAATGTTTAGATATGCGCTCGAACCCTTTTTCTTTAAAGTATATGGTAATAAAGATAGTAAAGATATATATGCCTTAATTTCAAAGTATTATTTGATTTTTGGTGCCTTCGTTCTTTTAGTAATAGTTTTGTATATAGATATTTTTAAATTTTTTATTGGGTCAAAATATCATGAAGGATTACATATTGTTCCTATCATTTTATTTTCTAATTTAATTTTTGGTTTATACTACACTATGGGTGTTTGGTATAAGGTTATTGATAAAACATATTTTTCTGCGTATTTTTCATTGGTAGGAGCAGTTTTAACAATTCTTGGTAACTATCTATTAATTCCAATTTTTGGTTATACGGGTTCTGCTTTAGCCACTTTGATTTGTTATAGTGCAATGTTATTTCTTACAATTTACTATGAGCGAATCTATTATAGAATAAATTATGATTATAAGTTTATGATTAACCTTATCTTAATTACGGTGTTAATTGTTATATTAAGTTATTTTGTTAAAACAGATAACCTTTATATAAAACTTCTGTTTAGTTCTATTTTAATAGTAGGTTATGTTATATTTGTAGTTTTGTCAAACAAAGAGATTAAAGATATCGTTTCGAATTATGTTAGAGGTAAAAATTCAAATAAGTGATGGCGCAATTTTGCCTGAATACAAAACTAGTGGTAGTTCTGGAATGGATTTATGTGCTTATCTTCCCGATGGTAGCGTTTGTATCAATCCAAATGAGGTTAAATTGATAAAAACAGGCGTTTTTATCGAACTTCCTGATGGTTATGAGGCACAAGTCCGTCCACGTAGCGGTTTGGCTTTAAAACAAGGTATAACAGTCTTAAATTCACCAGGAACTATTGACACCGATTATCGAGGTGAAATAGGTGTAATTTTAATTAATCACTCTAACAATATTTTTACTGTTAATAACGGAGATAGAATAGCACAAATAGTTTTTTCTAAGTTTGAGAAAGCTAAATTCAATGTTGTCGATTCTTTAAATTCGACTGAAAGAAACGACGGAGGTTTTGGTCACACGGGTATTTAAATAGCAATTAATGAACAAGATAAATTCAAATATTTATAAAGTTATTTTATATAGTTTTGTCTTTCTTTTTTCTTGTACTTCATCCAAGAAAAGTAGTAAAGAAATAGTTCATACTCCCGATCCTAAATTTAAAAGCTATATAATTGATTCCAAGATTAAAAACCTTTATGGTGATTTATCAAAAGCTAAAGATGCTTTAAATACCGTTATTACAGCTGATTCTTGTCATGCTACAGCACATTACGAAATAGCTAAAATATTATTATTCGAGAAAGATTACGAAAAGGCTCTTTTTCACGCTACAAAATCTTATGAACTAGATTCAGAAAACATTTGGTTCACAAAACTATATATCAATGTTTTAGAGTTAAATAACAAAACAAAAGATATTCCAAATATTTACGAAAATTTATTAAAGAAAGATTATTCTAATTTAGAAACATGGTATGAATACTTTTCCTTTTTAGATAGACAAGAAAAGTATAAAGAGTTAACACAAAAGCTCATACAATTCGAAAAGTATTTTGGTCTCAGTGATGAAATTATTATTAATCGCTATCAAACACTACTTAAACAAAAAAAGTTTAAGGAGATACCCAAATACCTGAATTCTATTTTATCAAAAGATCCTAATAATCATATTGCAAATTTGTTATTTGCAAATTTCTATTTCGTTGATAGAAAATTAGAAAAATCAAACGAGTATTATAAGAAAATTCTGGAAACAAATCCCAATGATGAGCAAGCTTTAATTGGCCTTTTGAGTAATCAAATACAATTGGGCAATGCCAAAGAGATTTTGGCTCTGGCTAAGGATATTATTAGCAATAGTGCTATTGAGTTAAATTTTAAACTTGGCTTTATTTTCGAGGTATTGGAAAAAATTAACCAACCAAATACAAAATCAGATTATCAGTTAGAAGAATTAGTTCAAATTCTCAAACTTCAATATCCCGAAAATCCAGATGTTCTAAATATTTATGGCAATTTACTTTTTAGAAAAGGTGAAAATGACCAAGCGTTAAAAGTGTTTTCAAAAGCTTTAAGTTTAGACCCTTCCAACCTACAATCTTGGGTCTTTACCCTGTATATATTAGAACAAGAAAAGAACTATTCAAGAATAATATCTGTTGCCGATTCAGCCTTAGTCTATTTTCCAAATCAAAAGGATCTGTTTTTATTCCGCGGGTTCGCCAATATGCAATTAGATAATAATGAAACAAGTTATCAAGATTTTCTTTTTGCTTTAAAACTAACAGGAGCTTTAGACGAAGATAGAACCCAAATTTTACATTTTCTTGCTGAAATTTGCCAAAAATTAAATAAATCAGAAGAGACTTATAAGTACTACGAAGAGATATTAAAATCAAATCAAAATGATTTAGTCGCTTTAAACAATTATGCTTATTATTTGTCACTTGAGAAGAAAGAACTAAATAAGGCATTAGAAATGAGTGCTAAAACTATTAAAGTTGAAGGTAAAAATTCAACCTATCTAGATACTTACGCTTATATTCTTTTTGAGTTAGAACGTTATGCTGATGCATTAAAATACATTGAATTGGCTATTTTAAACGGTGGTGGAAGCAACGGTGTAATATTAGAACATTACGGCGATATTCTTTATAAAAATGGTCAAACAGATTTAGCTATAACTACGTGGAAAGAAGCCTTAGAAAACGGTCAAGATACTGAAATTTTAAGGTATAAAATTGATAATAAAACCTATATAGATCAAATAGAATAGAGATTTTGGGAAATGAGAAATTTTAACTTTGTCATAATACTTTTATCCGTAATCATCGTCGTTTCTTGTAAATCTACCTCTAAAACCAGGGTAAATTTAAGGAAAATAGAGAAAAAAGAGTTAATTTCTATAGTAACTAATAATCATCCAGTATTGAATACAGTAAGTATTAAAAGCAATGTTACTTTTCAGCGAAGAGATGTCACAAATTCCTTTAATGCCAACATTCGCATCGATAATGACAGCTTGATATGGATCAGTATAACCGCACCGCTCGGGATAGAATTAGTTAGAGGATTGTTTGAACGTGATTCTTTCGCTATAATTAATTATCATGAAAAAACATATTATCAGGGAAGTTATTCAACAATAAAAAAATATACTAGCAGTGATCTGAATTTCAATTTTTTACAAAATATTCTTACCTCAAGTTTCATAAGTGAATATCAAAATAATTTTGATTCGTTACAAGATACGCTTTTCGTAAACGATGATGAAGAGTATGTTATGGAAAGTAAAATTGATGATTTTAATACAACTATAAAAATAGATGCTAAATCTTTTAAAATTAGTGAATTAAATATTTCAAAAGCCTTAAAAATTGTTCTAGAAATATGTTATGAAAAATATGTAAAAATAGATGGCTTTTTATTTCCTCACAAAATTATTGTTAGCAATAATAATGCTTCGAATCCTATCTCACTAACAATAAATTACAATAATGTTGTGTTCAACAAAGAGGTAAAAACTCCTTTTAGAATACCAAAGAAATTTGAGCCTGTAAAACTTAAATAATATCACACTAAATGTTCAAAGTAAGATACATTGTTTTATTATTGTTCCTTATCATACCGCTTTGCGATGTTTTATCTCAAAATCGTAAAGATCTTGAAGATGAAAGGAAAAAGACTCAAGACGAGATTGAATACACTAATAATTTACTTAAGTTAACTCAACAGAAAAGACAAAAATCTGTACAAGAATTTATTTTAACAAATAAGAAAATTGAATCTAGAAAAACAAATATCAGACAGATTAACAATGAAATAAACAAAATTGATACCGACATTGGTAAAGAACAAGAAGCGATAAACACTCTGCAAAATGATCTTGTCAAGCTTAGAAAAGAGTACGAAAAACTTATATATCAGGCATATAAAACTAAGCAGACAAGTGATAAATTAATGTATATTTTATCTAGTTCTGATTTTAATCAAGCCTTTCTTCGGCTAAAATATTTACATCAATACTCCAAGCATCGTAATAATCAGATTAAATCTATTGAAGCCACCAAACTACAGCTTGAAAAGCGAGTAAATGAATTAGAGGAATTGAAAAATGATAAAAATTCGCTTTTGTATGAAATATCAAGTGAAAACAAAAAGCTAGTTGTTGAAAAAAGACAAAAAGAGAAGCTATTAAAAGATTTAACAAACAAGGAGAAACAACTTAAAGCTGAAATTGACAAGAAACAGAGACTTGCAAGAGAACTAAATACCAAAATTCAAAAGCTTATAGCTGAGGAGATTGAAAAAAGTAAAAAAGGCTCTAAAACTTATAGACTAACACCAGAAGAGAAGCTTATTGATGATCAATTTTCTTCAAATGTTAAACGTCTCCCCTGGCCTCTTGAAAGAGGTATTGTAACTGAAAAATTTGGTGAACATAATCACCCTGTTTTGAAGGGAATAAAAGTTAGAAACGATGGCATAGACATTTCGACTGAAAAATCAAGCAAAGTAAGAGCCGTTTTTAATGGCACTGTACGCAACGTCTTCGTAATACCTGGATTAAATAAAGTTATTATTATCCGACATGGTAGTTATCTCTCCGTATATTCTAATCTCATAGAGGTTTATGTAAAACCAGGTCAAAACGTAAAAACAAAACAAAATATTGGGATTCTCGCTAACGACGACAAATCTGATGTATCTGTACTAAAATTTCAAATTTGGAAAGAAAACGAAAAACTTGATCCAGAAAGATGGTTAACAACAATGAACTAATATATAATAAGGATATATATTTACAGCTCAATCGTGCCAAAAACTATCTTTTTAGGAACGATTTGTTTGTTGGATTTGTTAATTCAATTTTATATTTAATTCCCGTAATTTTACTACTTTTTTTTATCGATATAGCTTTTGAGTTAAATCAATCATTAAGAGTTATTGTATTAATCTTTATTACACTTTATTTCCTCTATATTTTATATAAAAACCTGATACATTATATTCTAAAGTACTTTAACTTTTTCAAAGGATATGATAATTATTCCATAGCTCTAAGATTAATAGCAGATTCAGAAATTCAAGATAAGGTGCTGATTTATTTAGAGTTAAAAGAGTATGATCAAGCAAATATTTTAATTAATCAGGCACTTGAGCAAAAGATATTAGAGCTTAAAGATTTAAACTTCACAAGTAGGTTAAATATTATAATCCCAAGCAAACTTTTTATAGTAATTTCTCTATTCCTTTTAGCTTTTTTTGTTACTTCGTTATTGATTGAAACTCCTCTAAAGAAAGCGGCTTTAAGAGTTTTTTATCCTGCATACCAAATTTCTTATAAGACCTTAGATTACATACTTTTAAGTGATTCGCTCAATATAATTCAAAATCAGGATATTGAAGTTAAAGTTAAGATTAAAGGAACTTATATACCAGATCAGATTTTTCTTAGAATAGGCGACAAAGATATTTTTGCTAAAAATATTAATGATTCTATTTGGTCTTACAAGTTTGTAAAACTTAATCAATCAATACAATTCTATTTCCATGATAATTTAAATCAAAGTGAGATTTATAGAATTAACGTAAACCCACTTCCCGTACTTAAAAATCTTTCTGTTGAGGTTTTTCCACCCTCACATACCAATATTGAGTCATATTCACTTTCTGGTTTAGGAAATTTTAGTTTCCCCGAAGGGAGTAAAATAAAATGGTTTATTGAAGCACTTAATTCACAAGACCTTATATTTAAAATTGATGATAAAGAGCTAGATTTCAAAAAGTCCGAAAAAGGTTTTATTGTTGAAATAGTAGAGAGAAATAGTTTTAATTACTCTTTTAAATTATTCTCTGGTTATGTTTGGAATGAAGAGAGTTACGAATTTTCAACTAATTGTATAAAAGATGAATATCCAAAAATTGATTTGCAAGTAACTGAAACCGGAAACATCGTTGATCCCGTTATATTAAGTGGTTCAATCGGTGATGATTATGGCTTTACAAATTTTGAAATAGTTCATAAATATAATGATACGGTATTTATCATCCCTTTACAATACAATAAACAAAATTTAAATCAAACATTTTATTATCAACACAATATATATGAATTGTATTCTCACCTTAATACCGATAAAATAGAATATTATTTAAGAGTTACCGACAATGACGCTGTTAATAACTTTAAAAGCACAAACTCCCAATTTTTTACCTTCGATGTTCCTGATTCTAAGGAACTTGAAAACAGAATAGATAATATATCGACAGATCTAACTGACAAACTTGCTTTAGGTTTGGAAATGCTCAGAGAATTAAATATCAGGCAGAAAGATATTGAAGCCAAATTTAAAAATGAGAAACTTAATAAGTGGGAACAAAGTCAATTAACCCAACAATTAGAACAAAATAAATCAGATATTAATAAGCTTTTAAACGAGATAAATGCTTTAAATCAGCAAATCAAGTCCTTAAGTAAAATTAATAGCTCTGAAAACAAACTTTACGAAAAGCAATCTCAGATCAATGAATTGCTTGAAAAGTTGATGGATAATGAGTTGTCTGAATTGTTTAAAGAACTTGAAAGGTTAAAAAGTGAATTAAAGGATAAGCAAATTTCTAAATCGACAAATAAGCTCTCAACAGAAGAATTAGAAGAGCTTATGAACAGAAACTTAGAAATTTTAAAACGATTTGAAATTGAAAAAGGACTTTCTAAGGTTGTTGATGATTTAAAAGAGCAAGCACAAAATCTTGATACTGTGAGCGATAAATCTTCAAGAGAAAATATCGAAAAAGATGTTAAGGAAACATTAGACAAGCATTCTGAGTTATTAGATAAAAATAAAAAGTTAGATGACCCATATAAATTAGAAGATTTTGAGAAAGAGAAACAGGAGATAATCCAAAATTTAGAAAGCAATGATAATAACGAAAATCAGCGAAATCAAAACAGACGTAACTCTCAAAGAATTAGCCAATTAGCTGAAATGATAGGATCAAATCTATCAGATAATTTACAAGAACAAAATGTTGAGGATTTAAGTAATTTGAAACAAATTCGTTCAAATCTCCTGCAACTTTCGTTTATTCAAGAATTTTTAGTCGAAAACTTTAAAAACGCCAAAACAAATTCACCCGCTTTCAATACTTATAGAGTTAAACAAAAAGAGATAATATCCTCTTGGGAGTATATAAAAGATTCTATTAACACTTTAATTATCAGAAATCCAATGTTAGGTAATATAATGGCTGATGACCTAAGTGGAGTCGAAAATTTTAACAATATAATTCTCTCTTCAATATTCAAAGAAAACCCCACTAATCCAACTGTCCAAGAGTATAAAGTTCTTTCGCATTATAATACTTTGCTTCTTTTTATCGATGAAGCTATTCAAAGGTCCGAAAACGATATGAATAGTTCCGGGCAACAAGGTGGCAGCTGCTCAAAACCCGGGCAAGGTAAACCAAGTCCAGGCAACACGAAAAATGCTCTGCAAGGATTAAAACAACAGTTAAAAGACTTGATGAATAAAATGAAACATGCAGGTGAGGGTTCAAATCCTTCCGAGTCTTTAAGCGAGCAGCTTGGATCTATATTGTCACAACAAGAACAGATGCAAAAAATGATAAATGAAATTATGAATCAAGGGCAATTTGGTCAAGCTGCCAAACAATTAATGAGAGAGGTCAATCAATTAATCGATCAAAATATAGACAATATTTTAAATAAATCTATTAGTACTGAAACAATTGCACGTCAGGAACGTATAATTACCCGATTACTTGAATCTGAAAAAGCAGAGCAGGAGAGAGATAAAGATGAAAAACGGCAATCAATTGAGAATTTGCACGAATTTATTACCACTCCTAAAGAGATAGATATAGATGATATGAAAGAGGACAGCTTTAATGAATCTTTATATTTTAGACTTTTAAATTTAAATAAATATTATTTAGATTTGTACCAAAAGTATCTCAATGCTGCTAATTAATAGCTAATCTTTGTGTGCTTGGTTTGTAAGTCAATATAATATGAAATATATATGTTAATTTTAATGTTATCTATTTATAGCTACAATCAAGCATGCAAGTCTGTGATCCGATACTAATTAAATTATAATATTATGGCAACTAAAAAAGTAGTCAAAGAGATAATCATTAATAGCGAGATAAAAAATATAGCTATTGTTGAAAAGCTTGTTGAGGATATTTGTGCAGAAGTTAATGCTTGTTCAGATATTTACGGAAATGTATTGGTTACTGTTTTAGAAGCCGTTACAAATTGCATAATTCATGGTAATAAAAGAGATTCTTCAAAATTTGTTACAATTAAGATGAGCTACGATATTAGTGAAATTCTTTTCGAAATTTCAGATGAAGGTGAAGGATTCGACCCAAATCTTATACCCGATCCAACTAGAGAAGAAAACCTTGAAAACCCACATGGTAGAGGAGTTTTTTTAATGAAAAAACTTACTGATGACTTTTCATATTCGTCTGAAAGCAGAACATTTAATTTAAAATTTTATCCTCTTAAATCTCGAGAACGCGTACAATGATATTTTATCATATCGACAACACAAAATTTAAATTCCCTTACGGCTTTAAAAAACGTTGCTCTGATTGGATAAACAAGACAGTAATAAAGGAGAACAGCCAATTAGGAACTATAAATATTATTGTAACATCTGATGAATTGTTACTTGAGAAAAATATTGAATATCTCAATCACAATTTTTACACGGATATAATTACTTTCGACTACTCGTCAAAAGACAAAATATTTGGCGATTTGTTTATTAGCTATGATAGAGTAGTTGAGAATGCTAAACAATACGAGAACTTTACAATTGATGAGTTAAAAAGAGTTATTATACACGGTATTTTACATCTACTTGGTTATAAAGATCAAACACCACCAGAGAAGGCAATAATGACCCAAAAAGAAAACTTTTATTTGAAACTATTTTGATGCTCAATACCTACGATATTATAATTGTTGGAGCCGGACATGCCGGATGCGAAGCTGCTGTAACTTCTGCAAACATGGGTTGTAAAACCCTTCTAATCACAATGGATTTAGAAAAGATAGCATCAATGTCCTGTAATCCTGCTATTGGTGGTATAGCTAAAGGGCAAATCGTCCGAGAAATTGATGCCTTAGGCGGATTTATGGGTATTATTGCAGATAAGACAGCTGTTCAGTTTCGAATGCTTAATAAAAGTAAAGGTCCTGCAGTTTGGTCTAATCGTGTTCAATCAGATAAAAGATTATACTCCTGGGAATGGAGACGATTGCTTGAAAACACGCATAATTTAGATCTCTTTCAAGATAATGTTACCAGACTTCTTTTTAATGGTAATATCGTAACAGGAGTGATTACAGAAATCGGTGTTTCTTTTTATTCAAAAGCAGTTATTTTAACAAATGGAACATTCTTAAATGGTTTAATACATATTGGCGATAAAAAAATCGTTGGCGGAAGACTGGGCGAGAGAAGTAATACAACTATTACGGAACAATTAAAAGAGATTTTCCCAAATATACGAACTCTTAAGACAGGAACCCCTGTGCGAATTGACGCGCGCTCCGTCGATTTTACACAATTAGAGGAGCAAAAAGGAGACGCTGACCCCCAACTATTCAGCTATCTGCCTCATATGACTCCTCCAACACAACAACTTAGCTGTTGGATTGGATATACAAACGAAAATGTTCACGAAATTTTAAAAACCGGATTTGATAAATCACCCTTGTTTACCGGAGATATTAAAGGAATAGGACCCCGATATTGTCCTAGTATCGAGGATAAAATCGTAACCTTTTCAGAAAAAAAATCTCACCAACTTTTCTTTGAACCCGAAGGTTGGCAAACAAATGAATACTATTTAAACGGATTTAGTAGCTCTTTGCCTTGGGAGGTTCAAGTAAAAGCTTTGCACATAATACCTGGTTTTGAAAAGGCTAAGATTTACAGACCTGGCTATGCAATCGAATATGATTTTTTTGATCCATTAGACCTAAAACCAACATTAGAAACTAAGCAGATTGAAAATCTCTATTTTGCAGGTCAAATTAATGGGACAACCGGCTACGAAGAGGCCGCAGCACAAGGTTTAATGGCAGCTATTAATGCAGTTTTAAAAATTAATGACAAAGAGGAGTTTGTTCTCGGTAGAGATCAGGCATATATTGGCGTCCTTATAGATGATTTAATTACGAAAGGAGTCAACGACCCATACAGAATGTTCACAAGTCGTGCAGAATTTCGCATATTGCTCCGCTCAGACAATGCAGATGAAAGATTAACACATATTGGACATAAACTGGGCTTAGCTTCAAATAAGAGGTTGGAAATTACAGAGAGAAAATATGAGCGTATAAACAGCTTTCTTGAATATGCTAATAACAATAGCTTTAGTCCTACAGATGTGAAAGATATATTAGAAGCTTATGGATCATCTCCACTTCAACAAAAGACTAAAATTTCTAAAGTAATCGTCAGACCGGAATTAAAAGCAACTTATTTCAAAAATCTCTACACTCATGAAGAAACCCTTTCTGCATCAGAATTTGAAGTTATAGATATAAAATTAAAATACGAGGGATACATCGAAAAGGAGAGAGCTAATGCTGAAAAGATTAAAAAGTTCAATCACTTTAAAATTCCAGATAATTTTGATTACGATAAGTTATTAAGTATAAGTATCGAGGGGAGACAAAAGTTAAAGAAGTTTAAACCCAAAACTATCAGCGAAGCATTAAGTATTAGTGGAGTAAACCCAAACGATATTATTGTTATTCTGACACTTTTGGGCAGATAGTTAAAGTATTATATAAATGCTCCACGTGGAGCATGAAAATATTAATTAAACACAAATTATGCTTCACGTGGAGCGTAAAAACTTGAATTATGGTAATTAGTGGAACAATTGTAGACGTGCTAAGGCGTCAAACATTTAAAGGAAGACTATATATAACTAACGGTAAAATATCTGATATTCAACCAACAGAGACTGCAAATCCCGTCTATATTTTGCCCGGAATGATTGATTCTCATATCCATATCGAAAGTACAATGGTTACACCAGCACGATTTGCACAGAATGCTGTGAAATTTGGTGTGGTTTCTGCAGTTTCCGATCCACATGAAATAGCAAATGTATGCGGGGTTGATGGAATAAAATATATGATTGAAAATGCCGAAACTGTGCCATTCAAATTTTGGTTTGGAGTTCCCTCTTGTGTGCCCGCAACTCCTTTCGAACAAAGCGGTGCAGAAATTAATGCTCAGCAAATAGGAGAGCTGTTTGATAATTTTGGCTTAAAATATTTAGCTGAAATGATGAACTATCCCGGTGTCGTAAATCAAAATCACGATGTTATGGATAGACTTAAAGAAGCCATTGATAGAAATTTGCCCATTGACGGTCATGCCCCGGGTTTAGCAGGAGAACCTTTGGTGCAATATATAAACTCTGGAATCGATACCGACCACGAATGCACAACGTTAGCAGAAGCAGAAGAAAAAATTAAGTGCGGAATGAAAATCTTAATTAGGGAGGGCTCAGCTGAAAAAAACTTTGAAGAGCTTTATCCATTAATTGATATGTTCCCCGATCAAGTTATGTTATGCAGCGATGACCTTCACCCCGACAACTTTTCAAAAAACTATCTAGACAGATTAATTCGTGTAGGACAAAACAAGGGACTTGACTTTTGGAATCTTATGCAAGCTGTAACAATTAATCCCGTTGCACACTATAAGCTTGATGTAGGATTGTTGCAAAAAGGCGATAATGCTGACTTTATTTTAGTTGACAATTTGCAAAGCTTTAGAGTATTACAAACTTGGATTAACGGTAATTTAGTTTTCGACGGGGCAAGCTCTTTCGAATATGAAGGATCTAACGAAACAATTAACAACTTTAAAGCACAATCTATTTCACCTGACTCTTTAACTATAAAGGCAGAAGAAGGTATGCTTAACGTTATTCGCGCATTCGATGGAAAATTACTTACCGATCATTTACAACTCCCTGCAAAAATCGAAGACGACTGTTGTGTACCTGATATTGATAATGATATCCTAAAACTAGTTGTTTTAAATCGATACGAAGAGAACGCAACCCCACAAATTTCCTTTATTAACGGATTTGGTCTAAAGAAAGGAGCTTTTGCTAGTAGTGTTGCTCACGATAGTCACAATATAATAGCTGTCGGAACAGATGATAGAGATATTGCAACCGCAATTAATTCAATTATAGAAAGTAAGGGTGGGTTATCTGTAGTATCTGATAAAGGAGTAGAACTGTTGCAACTCCCAATAGCAGGACTACTCTCTGACGAACCTCTTGAAATAATATCGCAAAAATATCAGGAGCTTAACAAAATAGTTAAAGCCAACGGCTCAAAACTAGCAGCACCATTTATGACACTCGCATTTATGAGTCTGTTAGTTATCCCAAGGTTAAAGCTTGGAGACAAAGGTCTTTTTGATGTAACAAAATTGAAGTTTATTGATAACTTCGGTTAGAACACAGTTAATATAGATGAGATGGATTTATACTAATTTTTTATTTTATTTGTGTAAGTCTGTTTAATCTGTGTGCTACGTGTTCTAATAGATTGTTGAAAAAATAGCTTTCAACTTTATAAATTTTAATAATAACTATTAATTTTGCACCACGAAATTTTAAGCTGAACTTGTGATTATAAAACACTACCAAAATACTATAAGTACTATGCTACAATCAGCTTATTATCTTCAAAAACAAAGAACGTTACGCCAAAATGCAGAAAACCCATAATGCAGAATACGCAAATCGGCGACAAAAGCATTATGAGTCTTCAAAAGTTCAAATGTACAGCTTAATTTTTTAATATCCAAACATAAACTAAAAGGTAAACAAAATAGATATATGTCTTTAAATATTAGAAATATTGCCATAATTGCACATGTCGATCATGGTAAAACAACACTTGTTGATAAAATCATGCGGCAGTGCAAACTCTTTAAAGATCACGAAGTTCCGGGAGAACTTTTGTTAGACAATAACGATCTGGAGCGGGAAAGAGGCATAACCATATTTTCAAAAAATATAGCTGTTAAATATAAAAACACAAAAATTAATATCATCGACACCCCTGGTCACCACGATTTTGGTGGAGAGGTCGAGAGGGTTTTAAATATGACAGATGGCGTCCTCCTGCTAGTTGACGCTTTCGAGGGTTGTATGCCACAAACTCGCTTTGTACTACAAAAGGCAATCGACTTAAACCTAAAAATTATCGTTGTAATTAACAAGGTCGATAAGCCCAATTGCCGACCAGATATAGTTTACGAAGAGGTTTTTGATTTGATGTTCTCGCTCAACGCAACCGAAGAGCAGTTGAATTTTCCAATCGTTTATGGTTCAGCTAAAGAAGGCTGGATGTCAACCGATTGGAAAAAACGAGGAGATGACTTTACCCCATTGCTTGATAAAATAATAGAATACATTCCCGAACCCCGCGTTGAAGCAGGTGCAGCGCAAATGTTAATTACCTCTCTCGATTTTTCAAACTATGTCGGACGGATAGCAGTAGGAAGAGTAAAACGTGGAGCATTTAAAGAGGGAATGAGGGTGGCGTTAATCAAACGAGACAATTCCGTTAAAATGTCAAATATTAAAGAGTTATACGCTTTCGATGGACTTGGTAAACGTAAAGTAGAAGTCATGGAAGCAGGAGATATATGCGCTATTGTTGGAATAGAAGGTTTTGACATTGGCGACACACTCTGCGACTCAAACAAAATAGAGGCACTACCTACAATTGAAGTTGATGAGCCCACAATTAGCATGATTTTCGCTGTGAATGACTCCCCTTTTTTTGGCAAAGAGGGTAAGTATGTAACATCAAGGCAGATAAAAGAACGACTTGAAAAAGAACTTGAGAAAAACTTAGCTATGCGCTTGGAATACACTGACTCAGCCGATAAGTTTCTTGTTTATGGTAGAGGAGTTCTTCACTTAAGTGTTTTAATTGAAACCATGAGACGCGAAGGCTATGAGCTACTTGTAGGGCAGCCAAAAGTAATTATTAAAACTATCGATGGAGTTAAGCACGAGCCATTTGAGAACTTGAAAATAAACTCAGCCGAAGAATACAGTGGTAGGATAATTGAAACAGTTGCTCAAAGAAAGGGTGAAATGCTTTCAATGGAGAGGTCAGGAGATAGAATTAACCTCGAATTTGAAATACCTTCAAGAGGCATTATTGGATTAAACAGTCTGATACTTACGCAAACTGCAGGAGAAGCAATTATGGCTCACCGTTTTGTAGGTTTCAAACCTTGGAAAGGCGATATTGAAAGTCGTATAAACGGCTCACTGATAGCTATGGAAGATGGAAAGGCTATAGCTTATGCTATTGACAAATTACAAGACAGGGGAATCTTTTTTATTGAGCCAGGTGATGATATATACGAGGGTCAGGTTGTTGGCGAGAGCACACGTCAAGATGATTTAGTTTTGAACGTCACAAAGACTAAAAAGCTCACAAATATGCGTGCAAGTGGTTCTGACGATAAAGTACAAATAGCCCCAGCAGTTAAATTTAGTTTAGAGGAAGCATTGGAGTATATTCAGCGCGATGAATACGTTGAACTAACCCCAAAATCAATAAGAATACGTAAAATATTCCTTAAGGAGACAGACAGAAAACGGAAATCAATCAGCGATTAAGTTAAAAGTTTGCAAAGTTGAAAGTTGTAGAGACGGAGCATGCCCCGTCTCTTTATGTTTAATGCCTTTCAAGGCATTGAAAATCAATTAACAATTATCAGACAACAATGGTCAATAATTAATTGTTCATTGTTAATTGCACATTGCTAATTGCAAAAAGTAAAAAGCCACCTGAAAGATGGCTTTTTCTTTTTGTGGGCCCAGCTGGGCTCGAACCAGCGACCCCCTGATTATGAGTCAGGTGCTACTAACCTGCTGAGCTATGGGCCCTCGCTATATATAATGCGTTTTTTCGGGTTGCAATATTACTAATTATTTTGCAATTTATGAATTTTTCCTACCTTTTTTTCAAACTTTCTGTGAATGCGTCGTAATTGAGAAAATAATCACCCTTGGGAAGTCCTGATATGTCGATAGTTGTGCCTTTCCCGTGTAACACTCTTGCCCCAACCGAATTAAAAATTTCATAATCGGTTTCGGCACTAAAGGTAATAGAAGTTGTGGGCTTTTTGGGTTCATAAGATACAGGACGAACAGGAGACCGAATAACAACCTCTCTTGATAACCGATCTTCGTTACTAAAATCACGTTGACGAAATCTAAATTTATTTACTCCACTATGCATTGTAACAGGAACACTGTAAGTGTTGGATTCATATTCGCCTAGACCATCTATTGTACCAATCTTAACCCATTTGTTCCATCTGTACTGTTCAACTATATATGGTAGCGAACCCGACTCCTTAGTTGTCACCATATTTATTGTAGAGGTTTTAATATCAAATTTTAACGATTTAACCTCAAAAGTGCTGCTTGGTTTAATAACGTTCTCGTTTAAAACACGAGGCATACAACCCTCTTTGTGCTTAATTACAACAACTAAATTGTCACCAAGTTTTAATTGATGAGTTGATAAGTCTATCTCAAAAGCGCTGCTGTTAATATCATCATTAATTTTATGATCGTTTATTTTAACTTCTGTTACACAAAAACCCCCATTTGGTGAAAAGGGATTCATAATGAACAAATTCTTGCCTTGGTAAATGCCTTTAAGCACTATTTCACCGGCAAAAGATGAGGTAGAAAACAACAGACAAAGAGTTATAAATAAAAAATTCCTGTTCATTTTGATACACTACTGGTTTTATTTCTTGTCACTTACACAACCAAATTGTAAAATTAAAATTTTTATCCGAAAATAAAAATACAATTTGTTTATTAAATGGCAGAAGCCTAAAAATGTTTTTGTTACAAATGCATTATATGTATCACTCGTCAATTCTTTTTCATTTCAAGTAATTCTTTAAAAATTATAGCTATTTTACTTAATATCAAATATTAATTCACGTTTTGTTTTAAATATTAAGTGTCTCTTTGTCGTTTTAAATAAAAGCAAATTCTTAGTTTTATTATAAAATCATTTTAATCTATTATACAACAAATTACTATATTTGTCGCCTAAACATTAGTTAGATAAATTATATACGTATGAAAGGCGGAGCATCAAAACAATCATTAATTCAAAATATTTTAATAGGTGTTTTAACCCTAATGGTAGGGTTATTAGGAGTTCTATATTTTGTCGAAAAGAAGAAAAAAGTAGAACAAATTGAAATCAATGTAGAACTAACAACTACAAAGGATAGTCTCGAAAGTCGACTTGTTGAAATGATTTCAGAATACGAAATGCTTAAAACCGATAATCAGGAGATTAATCAACAGCTTCTCGAAGAAAAAGAGAGAGTAAAAGATTTACTTACTCGCTTGCGTAATGAACGAAACTATAATCGTGCAAAATCTGAAGAATACGAAAAAGAGTTGAGTACAATGAGAAAAATTATGCGTAGTTATATTGTTCAAATTGACTCACTTAATCAAAGTAACATTGCACTTCGTTCAGAAAATAGAGATGTAAAACAGAAGATTAAAAAAGTAGAAACCGAGCGTGCTGAGATTAATAAACGTTATCAAGAGGCTTCAGAAAAAGTAAGTATTGCAAGTGTATTACGACCTATAAATATTGTAGGCGAGGGTATAAGTAAACGAGGTCGTGACATAACACGTGCGCGAAATGTCGATAAAATTAGAGTCTGTTTTACGCTTGACCAAAATCCAATAGCAGTACCCGGTAATAGATTTATTTATCTTTCTGTAACTCAGCCAAATGGTAGTGTTATGGATAATGATATGAATGACACTCTTTTTATAGATGATTCTCCCATTTTATATTCAGCAAGACGTGAAGTTGATTACCAAAATGAAAGTCTTGATGTATGTATCTATGTTGATGTAAAAACCGAGATTTCAAAAGGTACTTATAGGCTTGAGCTATTTGCCGATAATCATAAAATTGGGGAAAGCTCTGTCAGTTTTAAATAAGAGTTGAACTTATACAAGAAATAATCAGTATAATTTACTGTATGTTAAATGGTAAAGTAGAGACAGGCATGCTCCGTTTCTACTTGTTAATTGTCTCTGTGGCTTTAACAAAAACCTTATCGAATTTATCTGCTGTTAAATCCCATGAGAAAAGCTCTTTTCTGTTCAACCCATTTTCAATCAATCGATTAACGGTGTCAGGGTCTTTATAGATTATATTCATAGCTTCAAATATCTCTTCTGGCTTGAACGGATCGACAATTAAAGCAGCATTACCTGCAACTTCAGGCATTGATGAGGTGTTAGACGTAATTACCGGAGTTTTTGACTCAAATGCCTCAATAATTGGAATTCCAAATCCTTCAAAAACAGAAACATACATTAGTGCAGTTGCAGATGCGGTAACCCTGCTTAACTCATCAGTAGGCAAATGTCCAATAAAAACCACATCATTTTTAAAATCCATTTTAGAGTAGGCTTCATCTAATTCTTTGTCCCATATCCACTTTGTTCCCACAATTAAAAATTTATGTGTGGAATCGCTATTTGCCTTCTTAAACATATCAAACGCCAAAAGTTGATTTTTAAGATTTTTACGTGGGTGAATAGTACCAATAAATAGAAAATAGTCGCAATTGTTGGCATATTGAGCCTTAATATTCAACTTTAAGTCATTATCAAGCGGCTCAAAATGATTGTTAATTCCATTATAAACAACTGATATTTTGTTTGAGTCAATTTGATATTTTGTAGCTATGTCGTTTTTTGAATACTCCGATACAGTAGCAATTTCGATGGCTTTATTTGCTCCCTTGGGTACGGTTTTTTTAAAATATTTTGTCATGTAAGAAGGAGTAAAACTTGGGTAATGTTCGAATGTCAAATCGTGTATTACTAATAACGACGGAACCTTAGATTTTGTAGTGTTTACTGTATCGCCAGAAATAAAAAGATCAATTTTATATTTTTTCAACACTTTGGGTAATTGAAAATCATACCAAAATTTGTAAAATAATGGATGATACCTACATTTTGGAGGCACAACAATTGGAACAATGTTTGGGGAAGTTATGAACTTATGACTATATGAACGGTCAAAAAAATAATAAAACGTATGCTCGGGATGTTTTGCAACTATTCGTTTCATGGTTTCAAAAATAAACCAACCTATACCGGTCATGTTGTTTTCGACAAGCATTCTTGTGTTAACTCCAATGTTCATAATCTCAGGGTGTAACTAATGTTTCTATTCCTAACTTATTAACCTTTTGTGCAACAGCTTCAAGTGTCTCTGCACTAATTTTTTCAACCTTAAACGAAGCGGGAATACGTGATATAGTGTATATTTGAATTAAACGTGGCTTTACTCTTTTTAAAATATTTAGCCATGCGTTAACCTCAAAATCTGTGGTATTGTCAACTATAACCCCATTACATTCAGCTCGTATAAACATGGTTTGCAAAATAAAATCAGAGTTCATTTTAACCAACGCTTTAATTAAGTTTTCCAGGTTATAATTAACTAATGGGGAATCCATTATTCGCACAGTCTCCTCGATAGCAGAGTCGAGTTTAATTATTGGATCATCGACAAGTGAAAGTGCTTTTACTACAACAGGATTATGCAATTGTGTGCCATTTGTGAGTACCGCTATTTTTGAGTCGGGGTAGTATTTTTGTCTTAAAATAATTAGCTTTTCTATTATTTCTAAAAAATCAGGGTGAATTGTTGGCTCTCCATTACCGGCAAATGTGATATGATCGATGGTGTTCCCTTTTTTCTTGTTGAGGATAAGAGAATTTTCTATTGCCATAATTACATCAGAAACACTTGGCAATTTACTTTTTTCTGTTGTTGCGTGAGTGAAGCCACATTCACAGTAAATACAGTTAAATGTACAAACCTTTTTATTTGCTGGTAATAGATTAATTCCTAAAGAAGATCCTAAGCGTCTGCTGTAAACAGGTCCAAATACAATGCTGTCGAACAAAAAACTACCGGGTAAATCCGGGTCAGTGCTTAGGGTTGATTGAATACTGTCCATATATTAAACCTTTTATTTAATTAAGATTAACTACTAATCTTATAATCAGGCAAATTGTTTAAAAATATAAAATGGGTTTGTCATTACCGGTTGACATTTTAGAAATTTCTGTTAATAGGTTATTAGCAAGCCTGCTAGCACCAAACCTAAATAGTTTCTTGTTTAACCAATCCTCTCCCAACACCTCTTTTACTATAGCATAGTAAATTATAGCATCGTCAGCTGTGGAGATACCGCCAGCCGGTTTAAATCCAATCTTTTTCCCAGTTAATTTATGGAATTCTTTGATGCAATTACACATAATGTATGCAGCCTCTGGCGTTGCAGCAGGAGTGATTTTGCCAGTGCTTGTTTTAATAAAATCAGCACCTGCTTCCATTGCAAGTAGTGATGCAATACGAATTTCTTTCATGTTTCGCATTAGTCCCGATTCTAAAATTACCTTTAAATGCGCTTCGTCTATAGAGTTTTTTTGTGCTGCAATTTCGCGAAAAACGTAGTCATAGTTTTTTTCAAAAAATTCACCCACAGAAATTACGGTGTCAACCTCTGTAGCTCCTTCAATAACAGCGCGTTTGCATTCTAAAGTTTTAATATCGAAAAAAGTTTGAGAAGCAGGGAATCCCGCACCAACCGCAGCTATTTCTACTCCACTAATGGAGAGGGTCTTTTTAACAACAGGAACTAATGCTGGATAAACACAAATAGCAGCAACATTTGGTAAGTTTGGGAAAGTTTTAGCAAACCAATTAACTTTTTCAGTCATATCTGTTATTTCAGAACGGGTATCGCTTACATTTAAAGATGTAAGGTCGATAATGCTGAACAAAAACTTTAGAGTTTCAATATCTTTATATTTACCCGACTCTTTAATGATTCTACTAACACTCTCTTTTATTTCAACTTCGTTGATTTCTAAATTGTATTTCTTTAATTGTTCCATAAATTGTGATTTTAAATTTTGATGTTGAAACATTGTTTTTATATGCAATTTTTATACTGTGTGTTAGCACACTTGTTTTATTTGTTTCTCTCGGTCAAATAAATGTTCGTTAAAAAATTGATTTTTTTACTTTCTGTCCTTTATCCGTGTTTGAGATTGAGAAATTACTAGTATTTCCATTCTTCTCACCAATCAAAAAGTATGTATCAAACTCTCTTTTTTCTATTTGCCCAAAAATCCTGTAAATCATAAAATGATTAATACTATCACTTTCTAAGACTTGTCGCTTTAATCCATGTGACTCAACAAAATATTTTGAATCCCATTCATAAAATGCTTTTATGAAATTGTATCCAGCTTCTGCACCATTCATATTAAACTCATACTTATCAAATCTACCAAATGAAATTGCAATAATAACTGAATCTTGATTTCTAAAAAACTGTTGTCTGCTAATTGAATTGTAGCTTGTCTTTTCCCAATGACCAGGAAGGGTTACTGAACCATAAGGAATAACAAAATAATCTGTCTCGTTTTTTGTTTCGTTATAATTTCCGCCAGTAATTGTGCTTGTTCTTTGGGAGACACAATTTGTCAAAAAAGATGCAATTGCAAGCAGAATAAATGTGTTAATAAAATTTACTTTCATTGAAGTTAATTAATAATTATTTTGTTTGACCTTTTAATCATGATTAAGTTGTTTTTATACTAGTGTTAGATATTGATCACATTCAACAACAATTAACATAGCCAGTTCAAATAGTAAGTAAATTATCTTTTTTTGGATTGAAACATATAACCGGAACCTTATGACAATTAGCAACTAACTGTTGTTTTGCAGTGTCATAAAAGTAGTCTTTTAATGAATTAATTTCATTTGTTGTTATAGCAATTAAATCAGCCTGTTTTTTGCCAACAAAGTCAATCGCGGCGTTATAAAAGTTGGTTTTATCTCTGTGTATGTGTTCAGTATAATTTATGTTATTACTTTGTAAGTTGTTAATAATGAAGTCGCATGTTAGATCTGTTTTAAAGTCTAACTTTAAGTTGTTAGTAATATTTTTTAAAACAATTACCTCACTCCTATAAAGATTGGCAAGATTTATTATAAAAGACACATTTTCTTTTGTTTCAGTATTTGAATCAATAGGGAAAATAATTCTTTTTAAATAAATTTGTTTTGGAGGAGCTTGTACAACAACAAACGGTGCGTTTGACTTTGAAAGGACCCTTTTTACGCGACTACCAATTATTTTTTGTATGCCACTGTAACCATGCGTCCCCATTACAACAAGCCTTGCTTGTATATTATTTGCAGTTTCGCTTATGGTAGTAAAAATATTACCTGTTTTAACTATAATTTTTGGTTCTATACCATGTTTTCTTTTACACTCTTTTGAAACTGTTTTTAGTTGCGAAACAACAGTTTCCTCTTCACTGTCGTTTTTTAAGATATGTAGTAAAACAATATTTTTCCCCGACATGCTAGACATTCGTACAGCATGTTCTAATGCATAGGCAGAGACATCAGTAAAATCCCACGTTACTAATATGGGTAAAATATCCATTTATCCTTGTTTTATTGAGCAAAGATAACAATTTGCAATGAACAAAGTGTTAAAAGTTAAAAGTTTGTAAAGTTGAAAATGGAGAAGAGCTTCATAATTGTCGGGCTTACTGATTTTTTAAAGCGTGCGACAAATGATAATTGAATTAAAAAAATGAAAATCAAAAATCCGCATAAAATCATGACATTTGTAATTAATTTTAATCATATAAGCAAAACAGATTGTCCGAAAAATAAGTAATTTCGTTTTTCATATTTATGTCTCACTATTTATTGCATAAATAATATAAATAGTTGTAGATAACTGTGTTTATTGTCGGTGATATTCATAGCACATGGTCTAAAAAGAAAAAGTTACTCTATTTTTTTGATAATTCAAACATAAAAACTAAATTGACACGTAAATTGATATTATTAAAATATTAGTCAGATGAAAGGCAGTTCAAAACCAAGGAAAAATATAACACTATCACAAAATGCTCTTCTGCCAAAAGAGGAGATGCTTGAAGTCGCGCGTGAAAAGAAACGATTAACCATCGGTGTACCCTTAGAGCGTGAAAATCTCGAGAATAGGGTTGCATTAGCTCCTCATGCAGTTGAATTATTGGTTGGCAATGGACACACTGTATATATTCAAAGCACAGCAGGTGACTCAGCAAACTTTTCAGACATTGAGTATTCGGAAGCAGGAGGATCAATCACTGAAGATGTAAAAGATATATACAATTCAGATATAGTTATTAAGGTTGCACCACCAACACAGGAAGAAATATCTTTAATGAAAGGTAGTCAAATTTTAATATCATCATTACTTATAGGAACACAAGAACCTGAGTATATTAAAGCCCTAATAGAGAAGAAGATAACAGCTATTGCATTTGAATACCTACGAGACAGAGAAAATAAATTTTGTCCGGTTACAGAATCTATGAGCGAAATATCGGGAGCTGCTTCAATTCTAATTGCAGCAGAATACTTGAGTAACGCAAATCGTGGAAAAGGCGAAATGTTAGGAGGTATTGCTGGGATAAACCCCACTGATGTCGTTGTTTTAGGCGCCAGCAGTGCAGGAGAGTGTGCTGCAAGGACAGCTTTGGGTTTAGGGGCAATTGTCCGTGTGTTTGACCATTCGATATATAAGCTCAGAGAACTTCAATATAAGCTTGGACAACCTATTTATACCAGTATAATACAACCTCGCGTTTTGCATAAAGCACTTAAAATTGCTGATGTTGTTATTGGAGCCTTGCCATTTAGCGAAGAGAGCAGATTTAAGGTAAGTCTTGACTCTATCATGCAGATGAAGCCAAATTCTGTTATTGTCGATATAGGTATGGATCATGGCGGTTGCTTTGAAACCAGTGAAGTGACAACATTAGAAGCTCCTACTTTTAAGAAGTTTAATGTTATACACTATTGTGTGCCAAATATTCCATCAAGGGTTTCAAGAACTGCCTCGTATGCTTTGAGCAATATATTTGGTCCTCTGTTAATAGATATAGCAGAAATGGGGGGGATTAACCATATAATTAGCGAAAATATAGGGTTTAGAAATGGAGTATATCTATATAACGGAATACTTACAAAAGAGGCAATAGGTCGGAAATTTGGATTGCCTAGCAGAGATATCGATTTACTTTTGGCCGCGTTTTAACAATTAGCAATTGAGATAAAAGGTAAGGGGGGCAAGGTAAAAGTGATAGTAGTTTCTGCTTCGTTCAATGATTAAACTAATAATCAATTAACAGTAATTTATTGACCTTTATTAATAGATTTCTTGTTAAAGCTTTACTTTGTGTAGTAATTTATAATTAACTTGTTTTCAATTTTTAACTTTCTACAACTTTTAACATTTCGACTTCGCTCTGCGCACCGTATTGTTAATTGCTAAAGCGCAAGCCTATAGGTGTGTAACATCGCACAACCCCACTCATAGGGTGGTATACTTTTACCTTTTATCTTGTACCTAGTTTAATTGTTCATTGATATACGTTTTGTTGAAACGAATAATTCCGAAACTGTCAAAAGAAATCCCTTTGATATTTGAATCGTGAATAATATATAAATCACTGTTTTTCATCTCTTCGGTTTGCATAAGTATGAAATCGGGGTTTTCTCCTCTAAATCTTTCAATATTTGATTCCATAAACTGAGTTACAACATTTTGACTTAAACCAAATATTAAACTAAGTCTTCCTTCACTCAACATTTGAAGCTCTTTGTCGATTGATTTGTTGAAAAATATACGAATTTTTGAAAATCCTAAATGCTCTGATGTGTCTAAAACATAATTTTCATTTTGTATTAGTATCCACTTATTCTCTTTCATTAAATTTTTAGAAATTTTGTAAGGTCCACAGCCAACTATTGTTTCAATCCCATATTTGGAGAGTGCTTCATGCGGCATAATTGCCATTTTTGGCATTGCTAAATGATATAGTAATGTAGGATAAGATTCTGACAACTCTATGACTAAAGTATGTTCGTTTGAAAATATAATACCCTCAATTCCAATATCTGGGACAACATCATCTGAACACGCGTCATAAAACACTTCAATGCCTTGTATTGAGGTCACAAAACCTAAAGGTCGATTGTATTTTTTACAAGTCCAGACATAATGCTTAATTGAGCTAACAACATCAATTGCCTGAACAGTACGATTTTTATCTTTCCCAAACACTTCATCTTCGTGAAACTTTACGTCATCGCGAAGATAAAATACAAATCTTGAATAGTCAGAGTTTACCATCCAATCGTATGCTATTGCAGGATAAGGCTCTCCCGTTTCCTTATCTATAGTAACTAATGTACTATGAATTTGTGATGATATTTGTGTCTCACTCTGTTTAGTCTCTAGATAGGGGAAAATTGTCTCAGGTTTATCGGACTCTGAGTAAGAAATCACACCAAGCACAGAGGCGTAATCGTTTTTACATGATAGGATTACGCTGCTGATTAATAAAACTATAGAAAAGAAAGTTATGCGTCTGTAAGCTATTGTTTTAGTATATACGATCTTCATTACTTTTGTATTTAGAATTTACAGTAAACTTAAAAAAAAATATCAAAATATCAAAACATCAATTAACTTTCAACTTTTAACTTTGTTTCTACTATTGTGAATGGCACCAAAATATTATATCTTAGCGTTGATTTTCACAAGCAAATAATGAAAAGATAGATCGAATATGTATATATTTCAAAAACAGAAACGGTTCTTGGTTTTGTTGTTTTTGCTCTGTTTTATTGTAATAATACCATGTGCGAATTCGTTATTTGCACAAACATATAACTTTGAGCGATACTCTTTGCCTGAAGGATTGTCGCAAAGTCAGGTATTAGACATTAAACAGGATACGCTTGGACGGATTTGGTTAGCCACAGAGCGAGGCGGAGTAACCATATTGTCTGGTGATTTTCCTTCTTATCTCGGAAGAAACGATAGTTTACCCGGAACAACCACTTTATCTTTGTTTTATGATCAGAAACACAGGATGTGGATTGGCACAAATCGCGGTGTTAGATATTATAATGGAAAAGTTTTGGTTAAGCTAGAAAATGGTGAGATACTCGATACTGTTACTGTTTATGATATTGTTCAACGCTCTGATGGTATTATCGTTTTTGCAACAAATTATGGTGTTTATGCTTATAATGATTCTATTGGCTGTTATAATCTCATTCCCCAGTTAGCAAACACAATAGTTACAAAAATAACTGCACGAACAAACAATCTGTTGTATCTAATTAGTAGAAATAATCCATTGTTAATTTTCGACGGGATTAATTTGGAAGAATTACGACTTCCTGTTTTAGAAGGAACAGAAATAACAGATTGCTTTTTCGATTCACAAGATAGGATTTGGGTTAGCACAACAGATGGGCTTATTACAAGAGATGGCTATGACTATAAAACTTATAGTTATGACGATGGTTTGATTGATGACCATATTGCATGCGTTGCCGAAGACCGTTTTGGTAATATATGGGTAGGAACTGATGCAGGAGGATTAAATATTTTTACTGATGAGGGGATTATTAATATTACTGCACAACAAGGAATTGGTCACAACTGTATTAAAGCTCTATATTGTGATAATTATAAAAACATGTGGGTAGGAACAGATGGTGCGGGTGCTTATGTTTTTAAAGGATTTCGCTTTACTAAGTTTGAAACGCCAGAGTTTATAGAGACAGTATCAATAACTGCAGTATATATTTCATCAAAAAACAAAATATTTTTAGGCACAAATGGATATGGACTGTTATATGTCGATGGAGGTAAAAGAAAGTTGTTTAATACTGACAATGGATTGAGAAGCAACATAGTACACACAATAGTTACAGATAAAAATGAAGTCGCCTATATAGGAACAGATAAAGGGTTAGATATTATAAGGAATACGAGAATTGACAAAAAATTAAGAAATGATATAAATGTTACATATCCTACAAATACAATTTTTATTGATAACAACGGATCTGTTTGGATAGGCACCGCTGGATATGGGTTAATTAACTACAGTAAAACCAAGAAAACAAGGTATTCAAAAAATAAAAATATTGCAGGAAACACTATCTACGATATCTTACAAAACCAACAAGGTGAAATAGCTGTTGCCACAGACGAAGGCCTATCAATAATTTCAGAATCAGGAGTAACAAACTATACCTACAAACATGGTTTGCCGGCCGAAAATATAACATCTTTAATTGTAGATAAAAACAACAAACTATGGCTAGTTTCAGAAAAAGGTGTTTCCCGATTTGAAGATGAGCGATTTTATAATATACCTTTAGAGAGTATAACTGATGCCAACATTATTTACTCTATTGTCAATGACCTTTTTGGCAACCTACTTATCGGTACAGAGCGTGGAATTGATATCATTACTTTAGATAATAAAAGTAATATATCTCTGATTAAAAAACTTAGACGTGAAGATGGTTTTTTTGGCATAGAGTGTAACTTAAATTCTGTGATGAAAGGTGAAAGGGGCGAGGTCTTTTTTGGTACTAAACAAGGTGTAACTATTTTCAACTCGTTAGCAGACAGTGTAAAAAACCCTGTTCCTCCTGCATATATTCGTGATGTTGAGCTGTATTACAGTAAAATAGATTGGTTAGCTTATACCGATTCTGTAATTAACTGGAGTTTATTGCCTTATAATCTTAAACTTCCGCACAATGAAAACAATGTTACTTTTTTCTTTGGAGCTAATGATTATCAGACGCCTCAAAAATTAATGTTCCAGTTTCGTTTGGAAGGATTCGATCAAAACTGGACAACTCCAACAAGTCAACGGTTTATTAACTATACCAACTTGCCTCCAGGTAAATATTCCATGAAAGTAAGATCTTGGTACTCAGCAGATCAATTTTCAAATAATCCAGGGGTTTTTCAATTTGAAATACTTAAGCCTTTGTGGTTTGAAACCTGGTTTATTCTTGCCTGTATAGTGCTTTTATTAACCTCTGTTTTAGTAATATGGAACTGGCGACTTAGAGTTATCAGGCGTAATGAGAGGAGACTTGAAGGAATTGTTAATGAAAGAACACTCGATTTGCAAAAACAAAAAGAGGAGTTGCATAAAGCAAACATTCAAATTAGCCAAAGCGCACAGATGAAAGAGCAGTTTGTTGCAAACACAAGCCATGAGATTAGAACACCTCTTAATGTTATTTCGGGCTATACTAACCTGTTGATTAACACCAAAGTAGATAATGTCCAGAACAAATATCTTAACTATATAAAAGAGAGTTTGGATAATCTTAAAGTTATAGTCAACGATATTCTCGACTTCTCAAAGATTGAAGCCGATAAGCTTGAATTTGAAAGCATTCCGTTTGATTTTGTAAAATCTATAAATTTCACGTGCAATCAGATGGAGATTGAGGCTGCAAAAAAAGCGCTGTCATTGGAATTAAACTTCTTTAATATACTACATTCTGTTGTTGTTGGTGATCCTGTAAGATTAAATCAAATAGTTTCAAATCTTGTTAGAAATGCAATTAAATTCACTCAAGAAGGAAAAATAGAAGTTAACATTAGTGACATTAGTAATAACAGTGACACAGTACTTTTAAAAGTGGTAGTTAAAGACAGTGGTATAGGTATCCCTGCCGAAAAACTCGACAAAATATTCGATAGTTTTTCTCAGGTAAGCAGCGAATCAACGAGAAAATATGGAGGCACGGGCTTAGGGCTTTCAATAGTTAAGCGTCTTGTTGATAGACAAGATGGATATATTTATGTCGAGAGTGAAGAAAACAAGGGAAGCCAATTTACAGTAGTAATTCCTTACGAAAAATCAGATGCAAACCCAGCAGAGGATGATAAACTAGATTACGCTATTTTCCAACATACTTTATCTAAAAATGTTAAAATTTTGTTGGTTGACGATAATCAAATTAACCTTGCACTTGCAGAAAGCACACTTACAAGTTATAGTACTCAATTTGAAATTCAAACTGCTTTGAATGGCAAAGAGGCTGTAGAGCTAGTACAAAAGGCTGATTATGATATAGTTATAATGGATATTCAAATGCCCGAAATGGACGGATATACGGCAACAAAAATTATCAGAGAACAGCTTCCTTCGCCCATAAATAAGGTTCCAATTTTAGGAATGACAGCTCACGCTTTAAGTCACGAACGTAAAAAGTGTTTGCAGTACGGCATGAATGAGTATATAGCAAAACCATTCGTCCCACGTATGTTTTTTGAATACATATTAAAACTAACTGACACTACTGCGGAGCCAGTAGAAGGAGTTGAGGTTCCCTCTACGCCAACAATGCCCGCATTTAATCTGATTGATCCAATACAGCTATGGAAAAACTCGGCAGGGAAAATAGACCGATTTGTCAGATATATCGAAATGTACTCAAAATCAATACCCGACCAGATAATCGAGCTGGGGAAAGGAATTAGAAATGCAAATAATGATGAAATAAAGTTATTGTCACACACTTTAAAAACCTCTTTTAGATATTTGGGAATGGGAAGGGCACAAGAATTGGCTTTTGAAATAGAAAAAACATCTATGGATAATATTCCTATTGACTATAGCCTACATTTAGAGGAGATACGCGAGCTATGGAATAAAGCATCGGTGGAGATAAATGCATTTATTGAGGCAAACAAGTTAACCCGAACTTGAAAACCATTAACTTAAGTCACGATCTTGGAACATGTGTAATATAAATTAAAGGAAAAAGTAGAGACGGAGTATAATCCGTCTCTACGACACTGACTTCAGTTTAACAATTGTAAATTACTGCTTTATCAATTTACCACTTATCCTATTTTCTTTTGAAACGATATTATAAAAATAAATTCCCGATTGTAAGTCACTTACAGAAACTTCTGTTTTATCTGAAAAAACAAGAGAGATTACTTTATTGCCTTTAATATCATAGAGTTCAAATACACCAATATCATCTGACAATAATGGTTGAATAATTATAAAAGATGAAGTTGGATTAGGATAGACATTAAAAATAGAATTGTTAATCTCATCGATGCCTGTTGTTAAATCTGAATAATAAAATCCTGCTGTACCAATAGGATGTTGTTGTTCATTATACCATTCGTAATACTTAATTTTGACTAAAAGATTGTTCATATTTGGCAAGTTGCTTTCACCAACAGGAAAAATGACATCAGAAAAAGAAAAGGATAAATCGTAAAAATATTCTTCTTCCCAAACACGTTCCCAACTGTTTTCATTGAGGTCCCAACTAAAACTTGTTTCTAAAGTAATATTGTTGTTGCTATCGTAAGAATATTCACTTTTGTTAGAATATTGCCATTGTTCAGTAATCTCATCATAGTCATGATTTATTAAAACTATCATATTGTTATAGTCATCATAACCATACTCTTTTTTCCAGACATTAAGCCATTGATTAGCAGACTCTTCCCAGCCACAAGCTGTTACTTGTGATAAATTTCCGTTTGTATCGTAGGTATATTCGACCTTATAATCGTAACTCCACAGACTTGAGTCAATATTCCAACTATATATAGATACTAATATTAAATTTGAGTTACTATCATACGATAATTCTTGTTTTGCTGTAAGAATCCAAACACTATTTGAAGGGTCCCAACTATAATAAGATAAAAGAAATAAGTTATAATTACTATCATAATTGTACTCGGACTTTATACCAACATCCCATCCATTATTTTCTGAGTTCCAATATTGAAATATAATATAACTTGCTACATTTCCATAAGTATCGTAAGTATAGTTCTCTTCACTTTCATTTTCCCATTTATTATTATTAGGATTCCACACATAACTAGAAGCTTTCAACAAATAACCATTATCATCAAAAGTGTGTTCTGATTTACCAAGAATTATCCATTGGCTGTTGTCGTCATATCTAGAATAATAATTTTGCTGTGTGTTTTTACCAGCTGAATCATAAATAAACTCAAGCTTTTCTTGTTGGACATCTATCATAATAAGACTGTCTAATCTTTTCTTTATATCACTTGTTGGAGTTTGAAGAAAATCAGGATTTGCTTGGTTATTTTTAAAGGTTAATGGTTTGTCGCTTATTCGATTAAACAAAATCTCAGATTGTTTTAAATCGTTATTAAAATAAGAAAACTGATAGTTTTTCTTTAAATTAATAGGGTTTTGTCCTTGTGTATTCAAGATTATTAAGAACAACACTATAAGAAATGTAACTTTAGATTTCATATTAATATAATTTTTGTTTTCCTACTCGTAAGGCTTTTCGATTCCGCCCCATTTATTTAAGTGGGTTCTGGTTCCCATTTGTTAATTTCATTAATAAGTTTTTGTTGTCACTTTGGGTGGTCAGCCCGTTGGCTTTCGCAGACCGTATCTGTATTTTAAATTATTCACTTTTCTGTTATGAGTTTGAATCAAAGATAAAGGTTTGTTGTTTGCAAGGTGTGACGTTTCTATGTCATTAAAGTTACATTCTAAACTATCTGTTTTTTATCTGTGATTATCCGTTTAATCTGTGTCATCAGTGTTCTTTGTAAATACAGAAAAAAACGTTAAAATTGTCGTATATAATCCAGATAAGTTTACAAACAATGAATAAAAAACTTTTTCTTATTGACGCTTATGCACTTATTTATCGTAGTTACTTCGCGTTTATAAAAAATCCACGAACGACTACAACAGGGATAAATACATCGGCAATATTCGGATTTACTAATACTCTTCTTGAACTCATAAAAACCGAAAAGCCTGATTATTTAGCCATAGGGTTTGACCTTAGTCAGCCAACATTTCGTCATGAAATGTATCCTGAATATAAAGCCAATAGAGACGAAACCCCAGAAGGTGTACGCGTTGCCGTGCCTTATGTAAAGAGGCTTGCTCAGGCAATGAATATACCTGTTGTGGCGAAACCCGGCTATGAAGCTGATGACGTTATCGGAACAATCGCCAAAAAAGCCTCTCAGCAAGGTTTTGATGTTTATATGATGACCCCCGATAAAGATTATGGACAGCTTGTTGAAGAAAACATAAAGATGTATAAACCAAAGAGTTTCGGGACTGGATTTGATGTAATCGGGATAAATGAGATTTGTAAAAAATATGGAATTAAAAACCCTGTGCAGTTAATTGATATTCTGGCTTTGTGGGGAGATACATCCGACAATATCAAGGGTGTTGACGGAATTGGCGAAAAAACCGCCTCAAAATTGGTGGCTGAATATGAAAGCGTTGAGGGTATATATCAAAATATCAACAATTTAAAAGGCAGAACTAAAGAAAACCTTTTAAACAGTCGTGATATAGTCAAGATATCCAAGAAGTTAGTTACTATAGTTACCGATATCGATATGGAGATTAACTTCGATGAGATGAAAATTAGTCAGCCCAATATGCAGGAGATAGACGAACTTTTTAACGAGCTTGAATTTAGAACACTGCGACAACGATTTGTACAAAACATTGAGCCTAAACAGGTTCACGTTCAAAAAACATTGTGGGACACCGGTTCTGATGATAAAGACGCTTTTAATCAGTTAACTACTCACAAAACCCTGAATGATATTGAGCATAACTATAAATTAATAACAGATAAAGATGATTTAGTTAAGCTTGTTAGTACTCTTGAATCGTTTGACACCTTTAGTTTTGATACTGAGACAACAAATATTGACGCCATAAAAGCAAAAATTGTTGGAGTCTCATTTTGCGCTGTTGAGGGTGAGGCTTACTATGTTTCGATAAATGAAAAGTTATCTGATGTTGAAATAGTTGAAGAAATCCGATGTTTATTAGAAGATGAAAGTAAAACTATTATCGGGCAAAACTTAAAGTATGATTTGCTTGTGTTGCGCGGATACGGTGTAAAGCCAACAGCAAAACTTATTGACACCATGTTGGCGCACTATTTAATAAACCCCGACCAACGACATAATATTGATTTTCTCGCACTTAATTACCTGAATTGGCAAAAAATCACTACCGATTCTCTAATTGGTAAAAAGGGAAGCGGGCAAATTAATATGGCGCAACTAAAACCCGAACAGGTTCGCGATTACGCTTGCGAAGATGCCGATGTCGCATTCCGCTTATGGAAAAAACTTTCCCCAGAACTCGAAAAACTTGAGCTTCAAAATGTTTTTGAAACCATTGAGATGCCTTTGGTTAAAGTTTTAGTTGAAATGGAGTTTATAGGAGTGAAAATCAATATTGAGGATCTGAGCACCCTTAGAGAGCTGTATCAGCAAGAAAATAAAGAGATAGAAAACAAGATATTTGAGTATGCAGGTTATCAGTTTAATATTGCCTCGCCAAAACAGCTTGGAGAGTTGCTTTTCGATCGACTAAAAATAACAGATAAGCCAAAACTTACCAAAACAAAACAGTATGCCACAGGTGAGGAGGTATTAATTGAACTGAAAGATAATCATCCAATTGTTGGTTTAATATTGGAATACAGAGAATTACAAAAGTTACTTAATACTTATATTGAAGCACTTCCAAAACTGGTTAATTCGGACAGTAGGCGAATACATACATCATTTAATCAGGCAGTTACAAATACTGGTCGTTTAAGTAGCACCAATCCGAATTTGCAAAACATACCTATTCGTGATGAGCGAGGAAAAGCGATAAGAAAAGCGTTCGTTCCGGCTACTGAGAATCATGTATTAATTTCTGCAGACTATAGCCAAATTGAGCTTAGAATAATGGCACATCTTAGTCAAGACAAAAACATGCTAGATGCTTTTGCCAAAGGTATGGACATACATCAAGACACTGCTGCCAAACTTTTTGGAATTAATCCTGATGAAGTTACACGCGAGCAACGTGGACACGCAAAGGGTGCAAACTTTGGGATTATTTATGGGATCTCTCCTTTCGGATTAGCTAAAAACACAGGACTATCTCAAAGCGAAGCCAGAACCCTTATCGATAACTATTTTAACACCTATCCGGGAGTTAAACAATATATGGACCACTCGATTGAATTGGCACGAGAGAAAGGTTGTGTTCAAACCATAATGGGACGAAAGCGCTTTTTGCCTGATATTAGATCGGCAAATGCAACTGTTCGTAAAGCAGCAGAACGAAACGCAATAAATGCTCCAATACAAGGCTCATCTGCCGATATGATCAAATTGGCAATGATTGATATTTATAATGAGTTTGAAAAAAAGAGGTTAAAAAGTAAAATGATTTTGCAGGTTCATGATGAGTTGGTTTTCGATGTTCCAACCGATGAGATTGAGATAGTTAAAATAATTGTCGAAGACAAAATGTTGAATGCGGTAAAACTCAACGTTAAACTAAAGGTCGATGTAAATGCTGGAAATAATTGGTTAGAAGCACACTAAAGCAATTAACAATTAGCAATGAACAATTAACAATTGGATGTAGAACACAGAAGACACGGATTAAACAGATTATCACAGATTTTTTCTGTGTAAATCCGTAGCATCTGTGTTATCTGTGTTCCATAACGTACAATAAGGTATTACAATGTATAAAATAATAAATTCACACTCACATATTCCATTGCCCAATGCAATATTTAATTGCAATATGTTTGGTGAATGTGATAGTGCTATTCTAAACAGAGACAATTTATGTTCAATCGGCGTTCACCCTTGGGATGCAGAACAAATATCGGTTGAAAAGATTAAACCACTGTTTGAGCAGCTTAAATTGTCGTGTAATGTTGTTGCAATTGGTGAATGTGGTTTAGATAGGGTGCGTAAAGTTGATTTGGAGAAACAGAGAGAGGTTTTTCTTGCGCAATTGGAATTAGCTTCAGAAAACAGTCTCCCAGTCGTTATTCACTGTGTAAGAGCGTGGAGCGATTTATTCCCCATTATGCAAAAGTTTAATAACCTTACATATATACTGCACGATTTTAGAGCAAACATTATTCAAATTGCAAAACTTTTAGAATTCAACACATATTTTTCTTTCGGGAAATCTGTATTTAATCCGTCAGATAAAACAAAAGAGGTTTTAGGAATAATACCTAAAGAGAGAATACTTATCGAAACTGACGAAGAAAAGATAGATATTGAATCGGTATTGGAATCAATTTGTTTAGTTTTGCAAACTGATAAGGAGTTGTTTAGAGAGCAACTTATAAAAAACACAAATAAAGCCTTTAATTTATGACCCCTAATTGGTTAAAACGCAATGAATTGCTTTTAGGACAAGAAGCTATTAAGAAACTTCAAGCAAGCCGTGTTCTATTAGCCGGTTTAGGTGGTGTAGGGTCGTGGACAGCAGAGTTTCTTGTACGTTCGGGCATTGGAAATCTTACTATAGTTGATTCCGATATTGTCGATGAAACCAATATTAACAGACAACTGCCTGCTACTCATGAAACTATAGGTTTGCTTAAAACCGACATAATGAAAGAACGGTTGTATAGTATAAATCCACAATTGAATTTAATGATTGTATGTAAATATATTAACGAGGAGACAAATACTGAAATATTACAGCCTGACTATGACGTAATTATCGATGCTATTGATACTTTGTCGCCTAAAGTTTGGTTTTTGAATTTCGCACTACAGAAAGGTTGCCCGGTTATCAGCAGTATGGGCAGTGGCGCGCGGCTTGATCCTACAAAAGTTGTTGTTGGCGATATTTCAGAAACGCAAAACTGTTCGTTAGCTAAAGCGGTGCGCAAGAGGTTGAGACGTATGAACGTAACAACACCATTTACAGCTGTCTATAGCACTGAAAATCAAATTAATGAAGCGGTTGTAGAGTGTGAAGGGCGCAACAAGAAATCGGTAATAGGGACAGCCGTTTTTGTTCCAGCTGCGTTTGCTTGCGCAATATCTGCGCAAACAGTTAAAATGTTAATAGAAAATAATAATCAGAGATGAGAGCAGTTATACAAAGATGTCTTAGTGCATCAGTAACCGTTGAAAACCAGGTTGTTGGAAAAATTGATAAGGGTTTTTTAGTTTTATTGGGAATAGAACATTCCGACACTTTGGAAGATGCCGAGTGGTTAAGTTCAAAGATTGCACAACTCAGAGTATTTGATGATAAGGAGGGTTTAATGAATCTATCAATTCAAGACATAGGTGGTAATATTCTGTCAGTCAGTCAATTTACGCTACATGCAAAAACAAAAAAAGGGAACAGACCCTCGTTTATTAATGCAGCTCCACCTGAGGTTTCAAAGCCATTGTATGAGAAATTTAACGAGCTACTTTCGCAAAAGATAGGTAAACCAATAGAGACAGGTATTTTCGGGGCGCATATGTTGATTTCGCTTGTTAACGATGGTCCGGTAACTATTTTTATTGATACAAAAAACAAAGAATAAGCTCTTAATCAATTAGCAATGTGCAATGAACAATGAACAATTACGAGTTACGAATTAATTGGGGATTGTTTTATCAATAGCCATGATTTTTAAGTCGTGGGTTAGGTTGACACACGTGCTTTGGGGCTTTAGCTCTAATCAATTAGCAATGCTGTGCACTTGGTCGCAGAGCGAAATTGAACTGCCAATTTTAAAAATATAATCTAAACATACCCCCTGGCATAATACCCATTTGATAATCAGTCTTAATTGTTTGTGTTTCGGCATCATAAGATTGTTGCCAAATGTTTTTTCGGTTTGTGATATTTGTTAGCTCGAAGCCACATTCGTAGCTCATTTTTTTTAAATTCACACGATAAATAAGTTTAACGTTTGCCTTGAAAAAATCGGGGTTTTTATCTTTATAAGCATTATCGTAATCGTAAATTGTGTAACCTTCAATTTTTGACTCTTCAAGATCTATAGGAATATTACGTAACCCACCAGCATAAACAATGTTCATATTTATCGCCAGCGTTTGCTGTTTCGGTAATTGAAACTCATAACCACCAAGCGCATTGAAAATAAAATTGCTATTATAAACCGTGCTTCGCCAAATATTATCAGATGACAAATATTTAGAATTAAACAACGATGTTGTTATCAAAAAATAGTAATTATTAGAAAAATATTTCTCCAATGTTAATTCAATTCCGTAATTTCTTCCTTTCCCTTTATTAACTAAGCTGTCGTTTATAACTTCGTAAAAATCAGCACCATAGTTTATAACCGAATAATGCGATTCTCTCATCTCTATCGGTATATTGAACAAATTTTGATAGTAAGCTTCTGTTTTCAGAATAAAATTTCTTGTAATATTTACATTATAACCCAACACAAAGTGGTGACTTTTAGAAAAATCCAAACCCGTATTGGTATGTTCGTATATTTGATTTGTAGAATTTGTTAATGTTTGGCAAAAATATACATTACCGGGCTGAGTTTGAGAATGTAAGCCATAAGCGAAACTAAAGTTATTATCTTCGTTTGGCGAATATTTAATTGCTGCTCGCGGCTCTACTGACAGCGAACCGTTTAGTAGCAAATATTGACTAAATGTTCCCAATGACAACTCAAGTTTTTCGTGAAAACTGTGTTGAAACTGAGCGTTGAACTGCGCTAATCCGAAGTTTCCACTGTTTTTAGTCATATAAAAGTATCGGTTTTCAATTTTCGCGCTATCAGCAAAATTTATAAAAGAATGTATGTAAGAGGCTCCTACAATTATTCTGTTTCTGGGGTTAAAGCGATACTTGTATTTAGTAGTTGCAATTAGCTTGTTTTCAGCATAATCGCCACCAAAGAAGTTAAAATCGTTACCACTTTTAAAAACGCTATCAACTGACATTATAGATTTGTAGTTTGTAAAAGCAACCGATGTTTGCAAATTTGACTTTGAGTTGATGATGTTTTTCATTGTTAACCCTGCCACATTGGTTTGCGACCCCATTAATGTTCTAAGATTTTTTGTAAAATTTAAAGTGTTTTTATCGGGTTCCAATTTCATTGAACAAAAACCACCTAAACCCCACAATGACAGAGAGGTTTTTCCAAATTTAAAGTCAGATTTGAATGTTAAATCCTGATATTTGGGTATAGCTGGTGTGTCGAAATTTATTCCAATTTTGCTGAAAAGTTCTAAAAAGGCGTAGCGGTAATTTATCATAAAACTGGAATTTTCCTTTTTGGAAAGAGGACCTTCGATACCCGCTTCCAAACCGCCTGTTCCCATTTGAAGTAAATATTCAAACTTTTCGTTATTCCCTTTCCGCATTGATAAATCAAATGCACCTGCAGTGGCGTTCCCATATTGGGCAGGAAATGCGCCTGTTAAAAAATCGGAATTTGATAGTTGATTATTATTTAGCATAGAAATGGCACCCCCGTTTGTTCCCATTGTGGCAAAATGGTTGGGACTAGGAATAGGAACCCCCTCGAGCATATATAACAATCCAAGTGGCGAATTTCCCCTGATTATTATATCATTACGCGAATCACCTGCTGCCTGAACGCCTGCGAAGTAAGAAGCCATTTTTGCGGGGTCACCGCTTGTTCCTGCATATCGCTCTGTCTCTTTAACATCAAAAGAGCGTGAACTTACATAAGCCAACTCGTTGTTTACTTCTCCTCGTTTTTTTGCAGCAACTGTCACTTCTGACAAGCTTTGAACAGCTTGCTCCATCTTTGCTTCAACTTCAAGTACTTTTCCACTTGCAAGTATCAAGTTATTAGAGAAATAGGGCTTGTAACCTAAATAATTAATTTGTAGGCTAACTCTTCCAGCCTTAACCTTTTCAAAACTAAATTTCCCTTCGCTATCGGAAGTTGTATAAAATTTCAGCGTGTCAACAGTAAGAGAGATTGTAGCAAACATTAACCTCTCATCTGTAAAAGCATCTTTAACTACACCTTTTACTTTATTTGTTAAATCCTGAGAATAAGAGATTAAACATAGCAGAGTAAGGGCAGTTGTTGAAAAAAAAATTCTCATTGTTTCTGTTTTAATTAAAAAACTCTCTCATATGAATAGTTTTGCTAAAAAAAGAAATTTTTATGCTTACAAATTTATGGTAAATATTGGGCGGTAAAAGCTGTTTTCAGTTAAGAATTCGTAATCGAAGTTAAAAGCTAAAGGTTTGAAATTATAATTTCTGAAAAACATCGTTTTTGTTGCGAGTATCCTAATATTACTTACATATATTTGATTGTCAAAAATATAGTTTAACTTTGTAATTACGATTTTGAAACTAAAAAATTACAGATATGTTAAAATACCGTAGAATACTGCTAAAATTAAGCGGAGAGTCCTTGGCAGGAAAGAATCAACAAGGGATTAATACCGATGCGTTGATGAACTATGCTAATCAGGTTAAAACAATTTCAGAGTTGGGAGTAGAGGTAGCCATTGTTATAGGTGGGGGGAATATTTTTCGTGGGTTACAAGGTGTTGGCAAGGGTTTCGATAGGGTAACAGGTGATCAAATGGGAATGTTGGCAACGGTTATCAACAGTTTGGCATTACAGTCAGGATTAAACTCTGTTGGCAAAAAATGTTCGGTTTTTACATCAATTCGTATGGAGCCGATAGGGGAGTTTTATTCCAAAAGAAAAGCAATTGATGCCTTGCAAAACGGAAACGTCGTTATTGTTGCCGGAGGAACTGGGAATCCATATTTTACCACCGACACCGCTTCGGCACTCAGAGCTATCGAACTTGAAGTTGACGGATACTTTAAAGCTACCCGCGTTGATGGTGTTTATAATGCTGACCCCGAAAAACATCCTGATGCAACTAAGTATGATACAATAACATATCAAGATGCAATTAAACAAAACCTTAAGATAATGGACATGACCGCATTTGCTCTTTGTAGCGAAAACAACATGCCTATTATTGTTTTTAATGGCGATAATCCTGAAAATATATTACGAATTATACGCGGCGAAAAGGTTGGAACGATTGTGAAACGGGGTTTCAATTAGCAAATTGAACACAGACGACGCGGATTAAACGGATAATCACAGATTTGTTGTAGTGGAGACCTTTGTTGTTGTCAGAACAATAATGAATAATTAGCAGGTAATTAGTTGATTATCGGCTCAATAGCCACGACTTTTAAGTCGTGGAAAGGAATGATGTATAATTTTGGGCTTTAGCCCAAATTTACTCTATCTTTGGTTTTGAAATTTTAATAGATTTCGGTTAAAGCCTTTTTATTTTTATACTATTTTCCGTGCCTTAAAAGGCACGGCTATTGATATTTTTATTTAGGTAAAATGTTGTAGTGAGCTGATTATCAGTTTTAACGCATTTAAAAAAGTGAAACAAGTCGGGAGAATAATATTAGTTAATATCTATTGCTCCTTTTCTAACGTTGCTGTGTAGCTCTGCAATTGCTCGTTGGTGGAAGAATGGATACAGATTACGATCACGAAATTTTGAACCACTTTGATAATATGTTGTGTGTATTATTTCTGTTTCAGTGTTTGATTTAGCAATAAATTGCAACAACTGTTTCCCTTCCGATTTCCCGCCACGCAAATATGTAAACTCGATTATCTTCTGCTTCGGATCTATTTTGGTAACTTTCAGGGCAGTAGGGAGATTAAAGAGCCCTTTTAAGAGCCGTAAGTTTATAAAGTATATCTGATTGGTATTCAGGCTGTTTTTGTTCAGATCAGAAGGGAAATATAGCTCGTCGTCATTGTTGTCGTAAATAAATGATAATGATAAGATTTTTCCTCTCCATATATCTTTAGGATTTGATGCTGACGCGCATTCCCACACCTTCTCTATTGGAGAATCGAAATAAAATTTACCTATATGAATACAATAACTGTCTAATGATGCAGTGTCACACAGAGACGCTTTAAGTTCACTGAATAAAGAAATCCCCTGTTTTTTGTATCCTTTGACATATTTGCGCGTTTTTTTAGTGCATTTATTTGTCTTAGAAATATCTGAAAGTTGGGTCTGTGCCGACAGGTTTGTCGATACTGTCCAAAGAACAAGGATAATAAAAATCTGAAAAAAAATACGCATTCCCTAAAAATAAGCACGCAAGATAGCGGTTTTTTAGGAAACGGGAGACTCTTTCACAAAAAATCTGAAGGGGCTAGAATCTATCTCTGTGTTACCAAATAAATACTGGCTATTGGCAGACAAGTTTTTTATTCACGTTTAGCAAAGTAATATCTCAACCCTATTTGATATAGAATAGCGTTTGATACACTTCTAGTAGCATGTACCGTTTCTGTTTCTGTGTAATGAGTAATTGTTTCGTAATATGTTGGATTAAAGCTTGCTATATAGATGCACTTCAAGTAAATATCTGCTTTCTTTTTAAAACGATAACCAAATGAAATGGCAGGTTCGATACTGAAATTAACTTTTGATGAAACATAGCCATCAATTCTCGTGGAATCCGAACCAGACGGAACAAAATAATTACTTCCTGGAAAAGGTGTAATGTTTTCGCCCGCACCCTTTATTAGCGGATTTTCAGAGTAATCACGCGAAATAGTAACGTTAAAACCTATCTCAGGCTTTATAAATAATTTTTCCTGAACCATTAGAAATTCCTTTCCAAAGCGTAGTGGAATCAGCCAGCTCTCTTGTCCACTTGTAAAAGAGAGAGTTTTCTCAGTTGAAAAGTTGCTGTAGTCATATTTGTTCAATGGTATCGAGGAAAACAATCCATAAAATCCTGTTTCAATAGTATATGTGTCATATTTGAATCCAAAATAGCCTCCCAAAATTTCGCCAATAGAAGATTGGGAAAATATTTTAGCTTTGCTGTTTACATAGTCATATCTTTCGGAGAAGAACCCATTTTCATAACCAAGGTAAAATCCGTTTTGAGCTATACCTGTTATTGAAAGAAGAACTGTCGTTGCAATTAAAAGAAATTTTTTCATGTCTGTTTTTCTTAAGTTTATTTTTTTTAATAAACTCATTTTACATTGAAAAATTGTTTTGTCTGTTAACTTTGATAGGTATAGAGAGATTTTCAGATGCCCCATTTTTCGTATCTTTGCATAAAAGTATTCTCGAAAATGCAACAACCGAAAAACGATAATTCAGTTGAAATATTCCATCCTACGGGCGAAAATTCATCTCAAGAGTTTCCCTTTGCGGGAGCAATTCCGGCGGGATTTCCCTCTCCGGCTGCAGATTTTTCTTTCGAGCAGTTGGATATTTTGGGCAGGTATCTGAAAAATAGTGAAGCTATATTTATTGGCAGGGCTTACGGCATTTCAATGGATACGTTTATAAGCGACGGCGACTACTTCTATATGGACAGGTCTTTGCGCTCGGAACCCAAAGATGGCGACATTGCAGTATGCGCTATTGACAATGAATTTACCCTGAAAAGGATTAAGTTTTCCAAACAGGGAATTGACCTGCTACCCTATAACGAAGATTTTCCAGTTATTCACGTTTCTAGAAACGATGATTTTACAATTTGGGCTATTGTTGTACTAATTATAAGACCAACTCCTACCAGATGTTTGCGTTAATTGACTGTAATAACTTTTATGCTTCCTGCGAACGGAACTTCGATCCTAAGCTTGTTGGAAAGCCTATTGTTGTTTTGAGCAACAACGATGGATGTGTTATTGCCCGTTCAGAAGAATCAAAGCGGTTAGGCATACCAATGGGAGCACCTGCCTTTCAGTGTCAGGAAATATTTGACAAACATGGTGTAGAGATATTTTCTGCAAATTTTCCGCTGTATGGCGATATGAGTAGGCGAGTGATGAACATACTTTCAAAATACAGCCCCGTACAGGAGATTTATTCAATAGACGAATGTTTTTTGGATTTGAACGGTATAGATGAAGACCTCTCTCAATATGGATTAAAAATGAAAAAGCAGGTCGATCTTTTTACTGGATTGCCAATATCGGTGGGTATTGCTCCAACAAAAACATTGGCTAAAGTGGCAAACAGGATTGCTAAGAAATATCCCAAACAAACCGGAGGAGTCCACGTGATAGACAGCGATGAGTTGCGCCTGAAAGCCCTAAAATGGTTAGATGTTGGTGATGTGTGGGGTATAGGAAGGCGTAGTGTGGCAAAATTAAATAAAATAGGGGTTTATAAAGCCGCCGATTTTGTTAAGCTACCTGAAAGTTGGGTGTTAAATAATATGACCGTAGTAGGGTTAAATTTGCAAATGGAGTTGAAAGGCTTGCCTGCTATAGAAATGGAGCGCGAGGAGAAACATAAAAGCATTTCTACAACCCGCACTTTTGAAACAGAATATCAAACCTTTGATCAACTAAAGGAACGGATAGTTACCTTTACAACACTGTGTGCCAATAAATTGCGCCGTCAAAATTCGCTTTGCAAACGTATGTCGCTTTTTATTAAAACCAATATTCATAAAGAGACAAGAACACAATATTCCAAGTCGATAGATATAAAGCTTCCTTTCCCCACATCATCGACCTTGGAGTTAATTGAGTTTGCAGTCGAGGGGCTTACTTCAATTTTCAAAGAAAACCTGCATTACAAGAGGGCAGGAGTAACGTTATCGGATTTTGTGGATGCTGACCAACATCAATTATCGCTATTTTTTAATTCAAACCCGAAGCACGAAAAGTTAATGCAAGCGGTAGATGAGATAAATCAAAAATACCATAGGAATCTTATCCGAGTTGCCACTACAGATACACAAACATTTAAAATGAAGCAAGCACGTCTATCTCCCTGTTACACAACGAATATAGATGATGTAATTAAAGTAAAGATTGGATAGGCTTCAGCAATTATCTATTAGCAATGAACAATTACTAATGAGTAATTGGAACACAGAACACACAAGATATTAAAACCTATAACCGCTCATAACAACGTGCATTTGGCGCGAGCAGAGGTCGAGAACAATTTTTACGTCATAATTTTACATATGTGAACGTTGTTATATTTATTGAATAAAATTTTGTTGTACATTTGTATCTCAAAATTTTTAAAATGTCAATAGAAGTAAAAAACGTAACAAAACTGTATGGCAAACAAAAAGCCTTGGATGATGTTTCTTTTAGCATTAATACAGGCGAAATAGTTGGTTTTATTGGTCCTAATGGTGCAGGAAAATCAACAATGATGAAGATTTTGACGGGGATAATACCTCAAACCTCTGGCGAAGCCTACATTAACAACATAAATGTTATTGAGAATAGCATGGCTATACGGGAAAAAATTGGATATCTGCCTGAAAATAATCCTCAATATGAAGATATGTATGTGGTTGAGTATCTGGAGTTTCTGGCAGGCATTTATTCTATTAAGAATTATAAGGAACGTATCAATGCAATTATCGAACAAATAGGATTGACGGTTGAGAAGCATAAAAAAATAGGACAATTGTCAAAGGGATACAGACAAAGGGTAGGGTTGGCACAGGCACTACTTCATGAACCTGAAGTATTGATACTAGACGAGCCGACAAGTGGATTAGACCCAAATCAGATTGTGGAGATACGTAATTTGATCTCATCGGTTGGGAAAAATAAAACTGTTATGCTTTCAACGCATATAATGCAAGAGGTTGAGGCTATTTGCGATAGAATTATAATTATCCACCGCGGAAAAATTGTCGCCAATGATACTACACAAAACATTAAACGACAATTGGCAGATGATAATCAGAAGGTTATCGTACAATTCGATAAAGAAGTTAATGTTGACGATATAAAAAAATATCTGAAAGCTGATTCCGTGAAAATCACAAAAGAGAAGCAAATAGAGATAACTGCGAAAAAAAATATCGACATTCAAACATCGATAATGAATTTTGCAAATTCAAATCAACTGACAATTGTACAATTAACTCAATATCAACGTACATTAGAAGAAATTTTTCAAGAACTAACAACTAATAATTAATAATTAAAAAAATAATAAAATGTCGTATTTATTTACATCTGAATCAGTATCAGAAGGGCATCCTGATAAAGTAGCAGATCAAATATCCGATGCTCTTCTCGATGAGTTTTTACGTAAAGACCCCGAGTCAAAAGTAGCATGTGAAACCTTAGTAACAACGGGTTTAGTTGTTTTAAGCGGCGAAGTCCGCTCACAAGCATACGTCGATGTTCAAACCATCGCACGTCAGGTTATTAAAAATATTGGTTACACCAAAGCAAGTTATAAGTTTGATAGCGAATCGTGTGGCGTTATTTCGTGTATTCACGAACAATCGCCCGATATTAGACAAGGCGTAGTGCGCGAGAGAGAAGAAGACCAAGGTGCAGGCGACCAAGGCATGATGTTTGGCTATGCAACAAACGAAACAGAAGACTTTATGCCTGTGTCTATAGAGCTTGCACACTTGATATTACAAGAGCTTGCAGAGATTCGCAGAGCAGGAAACCGTATGAAATATTTAGGACCCGATAGCAAATCGCAAGTTACAGTAGAATATGCTGATAATCACAAGCCTATAAGAATTGATACTATTGTTGTATCAACACAACATGACGACTTTATCACCCCTAAATCTGATACCCCAGAGGCGAGAAAAGAGGCTGACGAAAAAATGTTGGAAACAATACGTAATGACATTGAAAAATACGTTATTCAAAGATTAAAACGCAAATTACCTCGTCGCTTAAAAGCATTGTTCCAAGATGATATCAAACTGTTTGTTAATCCAACAGGAAAGTTTGTTATTGGTGGACCACACGGAGATACAGGACTTACAGGTCGAAAAATTATTGTTGATACCTACGGTGGTAGAGGAGCACACGGCGGTGGAGCGTTCTCAGGCAAAGATTCAAGTAAAGTTGACCGTTCGGCAGCTTATGCAGCACGCCATATCGCAAAAAATATTGTAGCGGCAAAACTGGCAAAACGTTGTTTAGTTCAAATATCATACGCTATTGGCATTGCCAAACCTGTTGGAGTGTTCGTAAATACTTATGGTACAGCTAAATTGCACGACGAAGATGGTCGAAGATACTCAGATGGAGATATTGCCAAAATAATTGAAGAGGTCTTTGATTTACGCCCATACGCAATTGTAAAACGATTTGGCTTGAAAAACCCAATTTTCTTGCCAACAGCATCATACGGGCACGTTGGAAGAACGCCATATACCGATACCGTAACTGTTTACGAAAATGGTAAAGAGGTAACTAAAGAGGTTGAGTTTTTTGGTTGGGAAAAACTTGATTACGTAGATAAACTGAAAAAAATATTTAGAGTAGATTAAAAAACAGGTGTTTTTTGTTTATCTTGTAAAATCAAATTTATAATAAACCTTAAAAATAAATCATTATGTTTAACGCAGAAGTATATAAACGTCGTCGTTCCGCACTAAGAAAACAAATGACAAGCGGAATAGCTCTTATTTTGGGAAACTCCGAGGCATCAATGAACTATCCTGCTAACACATATCACTTTAGACAGGATAGCAACTTTCTTTATTTCTTCGGTTTAGATTTCCCTGATTTCGCTGGAGTTATCGACTTTGAAACAGGACAAGATATAATTTTCGCAGACGATTTATCTATTGACGATATAATATGGATGGGCGACCAACCATCAGTTCGCGAAAGAGCGTTGTTGGCTGGTGTTGAAAATACTCGTCCCTTCTCAAAACTTGGCGAATATATAAGTGAAGCCATAAAAAAAGGGAAAAAAGTTCACTTTACTCCTCCTTACAGGGCAGTGAATAAAATGTTACTCGAATCTTTAACAGGTATCAGAGCTGCAGTAGTTCGCGATCATGCTTCTACACCACTTATTCGTGCAATTATAGCATTGAGAAGTGTGAAGGAGCCGTGTGAAATAGAAGAGTTAGAAAAAGCGGCTGCAGCTGGCTACGAAATGCAGGTTAAGGCAATGAAAATGGCTAAAGTGGGTAGATGGGAGCAAACAATTGCCGGAACAATCGAAGGCATCTCATTAGCACACGGTGGAGTACCATCATTCCCAATAATATTATCGCAAAACGGACAAATATTGCATAATCATAGCCACAACAATATTCTTGAAAAAGGGCGTTTGGTAGTTTGCGACTGTGGTGCTGAATCGTTATTACATTATGCGTCAGACCATACCAGAACAACGCCTGTAGGTGGCAAATTTACAGAAAGACAAAAAGAGATATATGAAATTGTGTTGGCTGCCAACAATGCAACAAATAAGAACACAAAACCAGGTATAACTTATCAGCAAGTTCACCTAATGGCGTGTAAAATAATTGCACAAGGATTGTCAGAACTAGGATTAATGAAGGGTAACGTTGATGACGCTGTACGCGAGGGAGCACATGCACTGTTTATGCCTCACGGTTTGGGTCATATGATTGGTTTAGATGTTCACGATATGGAAGACCTGGGGCAAACTTTAGTGGGATACGACGAAGAGACACGTCCCATTAAGCAGTTTGGAACCGAAGCACTACGTTTTGGACGTAAACTAGAGCCGGGCTTCTGTTTAACTAACGAGCCGGGCATATATTTTATTCCCGCTCTTATTGATGCTTGGAAAAAAGAGAATAAACATGCCGATTTTATTAACTATGATTTGGTAGAGAAGTATAAAGATTTCGGAGGCATAAGACTTGAGGATATGCTTTTGGTTACAGAAAATGGTTGTAGAATAATCGGAAAACGTCCTCCTATTACTGTAGAAGAGGTCGAAGCTATTGCAGCTACTGAATAAAAGTTAATTTAACAATAAAAGGAGCTATCTCTTTATGAGACAGCTCTTTTTTAACAACAGGCAAGTGCTTTAAAATCAATGAATTAACGATTGTGGTGGTGGCTTCGACAAGCTAAGCCACCTAACTGACGGGCGCTGAGTTTAAAGATACGACTTTCCCGAAATAATAACTAGTATAAAATGGACAAAACAAAGAAAATAACCTTACTATTAATACTTACAGTGTTGTTTCAGGTAAGTTTTGCTCAATATAATACCGTTCAAATCAACCTTGAAGTAGTTGACAATGAAACACAAAATTGCAAATTTAGAATATCGTTGTTTAAAGATGCCGATGAGTGTTTAGTTCCTGTAAAACATCAGCCCGTTCCTGACATTTATAATTACAAAGAATCTGATACCATTTTTACGGTTAATGAATCAGATTTCAACTTATTAGCTGATAGTGTTTTTCAATTATCTAATTCACAGATATTTAATTTTATTTCAGAGAAATCTGACGAAATTTGTAAATATACAGCAGTGCTAGAATTAAGAGTAGGTTTTTATGATAATATCGTTTATAAAACACCCTGTTTTGGTAATTATATCGAAAACAGAAATCTATATCCATTAATATCAATTGTTAAAAAAATATTTGAGTTTGCCAATATTGATTATAAAAAATACTCGTTATGAAATTTTTTTCAAAAACAATAAAAGCCAATATTCTTTTAATAGTTCTTGCTATTATTTGTCTTAAATGCTATTCTCAGCATAACTATATTAAGTCTGTCAAATTTTCGTTTGGAGAAGATCTTGAAAAAAATCCTATGAGATATGTAAAAATAAATCTTATAAACGAATTGGATAGTTGCGTAACGTGCAATTTAGAAACAATAACAACGCACAGGAAAAGAAGGGGAGTTGACACCACCAAAATAGATACTGTTTATAAGATTAATAGAAGTGATTTTGATAGTATTGTTGATATGTACTTGAATATTGACAAATATGCAATTACTAGCAGGATGATAGATACTTATTATTTTTTATTTCATACAAACTCTGTTTCATTGGGCATAGAATCACATTGCGGTCTTATAAACAGTATCACGCTTTATAATATAAATGAAAAAACAATGAAAAATCAAATAGAACCTTTTTTAACAATTTGTAGAAAAATATTATTGTTGGCGAAGTTAAAACCTAAAGATTATTTTTGACATAATGGAAACAGTTATAAAATATGCATAATAATAAAAAAAACGGAGCATGCTCCGTTTTTTTTATTGATAATTGCACATTGCTAATTGTTAATTGATTATCAGTTTTCCGCTCGTTCGGTTCTCTTTCGAAATGATGTTATAGAAGTAAAATCCCGATTGTAAATCATCAGTAGAAACTTGTGTTTTTTCTGAAAAAGTAAGCGAAATTATTTTGTTTCCTTTAATATCGTAGAGTTCAAAAACTCCTGTGTTATCAGATAATAGCGGCTGAATAGTTATATAAGATGAGGCTGGGTTAGGATAGACATTAACAGTGGTGCTGTTAACTTCCTCAATGCCAATATTTTGTTCTGAATAATAGAGTGTTACAGAGTAAAATTCAAATTCCAGCCCACCGTCCACCTCATAAATCTTAAATTGGGTAAGCATATTGTTCGTTTCTGGTAATTCCATTTCATAGGGTCCTTCATATAACTTAATCGGAAGTATTAAGTCGGAGAAATCATATAGTGTGTTGTAAATTAACTCTGCTTTCATATCATTAACCCATGTGTTTTCATTTAAGTCCCATTCATACCCGGTTATTTGTGTGATATTATTGTTGATATCATATGCACATTCAATTTTTGATGAATATTGCCATTGTTCAGTAGCCTCATCGTAATCCCAACCTATTGAAACTATCATGTTATTATATTCATCATAACTATAATCTTCTTTATAGTATTCAACCCATTTGTTTAAAGATTCAATCCACTCATAATCAATATATTGCAATAAGTTTCCGTTGAAATCGTAGCAATATTCGTATTTAGAACTATTTTGCCATTGGTTTGAGTTGCTATCCCAATAATAATAAGTTTCTAAAATTAATCTTGAAATGCTATCATAGGTGTATTCTATTTTACCATTAAGAATCCAATCCATGCCTGTGGATTCCCAATCATAATTAGTTTCTAAAACTAATCTTGAAATGCTATCATAACTGTACTCGTATTTATAACCATATTCCCAGTTATTACTAACGAGGTTCCACTCTTCGAACTCAATTTCACTTGTTAGATTTCCACAAGTGTCATAAGTAAAAGCCCGTTCTGAATATTTTACCCAATTATTGTCATAGTCTAAACTAGAGCCAAATATTTTTGACAAATAGTCATTGTCATCAAATATATTTTCAAACTTATGGCTAATCGTCCATTGATCAAAGTTCTTTTCTTTTATATTAACCTGTCTGTTTCTACCAATCGAATCATAAATATATTCCGACTTATAAAACATATCAAACATTGGATATTCGTTAACCGTACTATCCAACTTTTGTTTTGATACACTTGTCAATTTTTGCTGAAAATTGGAGTTTACGAGGTTGTTTTTAAAGATTAATTGAAGGTTTTTCTTTTGATTTATTAAATCAATAAAACTTTGTCCCTGCGTGTTCAAAACAGCGAAGAACAACACTATAAGAAATGAAATTTTTGTGCTCATACTATTATTTTTTAGGTTGTACTTAAAGAGGTTTTTACTGCGATGTAAACGTTGATATTTTAAGCTGCGAAATTAGAGAAAATATCTATCTGATGTTATAATGTTTAATATTATTTATGTTTTTTACCCTGAAAAAAGCTGTTTTAAAATTTTATCATAATTTCATCAATTTTTTTGAAAAACTTGTTGATTATAAAGTAAATCAATGTACATTCGTCTCCATAAAATTTAACAAAATAAATTTGTATTTAGTAGTACCAATACGAATGCAAAATTAGTTGAACAGTTAAAAACTAAAACTGAATATGATGAACAAATTGATAATGAGTACAATTATTACGAAGATTGGCCATAGTCTTTCCATTATCCTAATACTCTTAATGTTTTCGAGCTGTCGTTTGTTTGAGACAGACGATTTGGGAGATTATTGGTACGTGGCTAAGATTAAAAATAACACAAATGAAACCTTGTTAGTAATATTAGGCGAGGAACCACCCATTGTTGATTCATTATTTATTATTCCCGATTCATCTGTCTCTTGTAGAGGAGGAATGAAAGTTTATAAAGGGCAAGATGTAATTAAAGAATTACTATTTACAAGTGGCTATAGGCCTTTAGAAAGCAGAGCTAGAGTATTAAGAGGAGACTCGGTTTTGGTAGATTGGCATGGACCAGCAGAAGATAAAGGAGAACTACACCATTTTTATAACTATAATTCTTGGAAAAGTTGGTTAAAAAACGAAAGGGACGGAATAGTAGAGTTTACTATTTATGAATCTGATTTACAGGGTAATTAGCATTTAGTAAACTGTTAATAATCAATGTATTAAAAAGTATGCAAAAACTAAAAGAGACGGATTAAATTTCCGTCTCTTTTAGTTTTCAACTTTTTGTAGAGACGGAGCATGCTCCGTCTCTACTTTTAACTTTCTCCTTGTACCTTTTAACTTACTTAAGGTATTTGTCAAACCAAGCAAAAAACTCCCTCTGCCAAAGAACTGCATTTTGTGGTCTAACAACAAAATGTGTCTCTTCGGGGAAGATTAGCAATCGTGCTTCTACGTTGTTTAAACGAGCGGCTGTAAATGCTTGAAGTGACTCCGTATAAGGAATACGGAAATCGTATTCTCCGTGGATTATCAAAATAGGTGTATCCCAATTGCTTGCAAAACGGTGAGGAGAGTTGGCGTATGAACGTTGTGCAACTTTATTGTCTTTCTCCCAGTATGCTCCGCCAAGGTCGTTATTTGGGAAGAAAGTCTCTTCGGTAGCACCGTAAAAACTCTCGAAGTTAAACATACCGCAATGTGAAATAAAAGCCTTAAACCGTTTCTGGTGATGACCTGCCAAATAGAAGACTGAATAACCGCCATAGCTCGCACCAACGCATCCTAAGCGATTTTCATCAATACACTCATCTTTCTTGATTTCATCAATTGCAGTTAGGTAATCCTGTATGTTTTGTCCAGAGTAATCGCCAGATATTTGTGCGGTCCACTCCTGTCCAAACGATGGCACACCGCGGCGGTTTGGAGCAACAATAATGTAATCGTTGGCAGCCATAATCTGGAAATTCCAGCGGAATGAGAAGAATTGACTTACAGTACTTTGCGGACCTCCTTGGCAATAGAGCAGTGCTGGATATTTCTTAGATGAATCAAATTTTGGAGGATAAATAACCCAAACGAGCATCTTTTTGCCATCTGTAGTAGTTACCCAACGCTCTTCGGTTTTCCCCATTGCTATATGGTCGTAAATGGGCTTGTTTGTAAAGGTAATTTGTGTCTCCTCTTTGCTCTCTCGATTTACAGAGAAAATCTCGGTCGCCATGGCATGATTCATCTTTTTGCAAACAAGAGTATTGCCCGACACTATAACACTTTGATAGTCATGGTGTCCCTCGGTATATTTTTCGATATTGCTACTTTCGATATTGATTGAATAAATATGGTGTGTTCCTTTAGTTGGACTGACAAAATAGAGTGTCTTACTGTCTGAATCCCAAACCATATCTGAAACGTTTTGGTCAAAATTGGCTGTCAGATAGGTTGTCTCTAAGGTCTCTAAATTGAGAAGCATTAACCGCTCTTTATCAGCCTCGTAGCCAGGTGTTTCCATACTTTGCCAAGCCATATACTTGCCATCGGGCGAGAAAGTGGGATATTTATCGTATCCAAGGTTTTTCTCTGTCAGGTTTTTAGTCTCTTGGGTAGCAATATCGTAAAGGTAAATATCTGAATTAGTGTTTGTTGCAAACTCGGCTCCGGTATATTTTTTACAGGAATAAGCAATTCCTTTGCTGTCGGCTGTCCAAGAAACGTCAGCAGCGTCGAAGAATGGAGACATCGGAGCGTCCCATGCTTCGTTTGGCATAATATCTTTTCCCTCTGTAACAACCGTGCTACTAAGCGGAGCAACAAATATGTGGCTGTAATATACATCGTTCCAGTGATCCCAGTGACGCGACATTAAATCGGTGTAGATACGAGCGTTTGCCAATGGTAAATCGGGTTGAACGTCCGACAGCTCTTCGCCAATCTTAACTTCGGCTGTGTAGAGAATCTGTTGTTTGTCGGGAGATATTTTGAAAGCATTTGCACCACCCTTTATGTTTGTCATTTTTTCAACACCGCTTGCGTTTATTGTCGATTTATACACCTGTGATGAACCCTCGTGTGTGCTTATAAATGCAAATGTCTTATCATCAATCCATTGTGGGTCGAACTGTGAGCCTGAGAGGGTAACGGCTTTCTTAGCCTCTCCTCCGCTAACAGGAATTATAAAGAGAGATGTCCGACTTTTATTAGTTTCTAATTGATAATAAGTAATTGTGTAAAGTACATTTGTTCCGTCCGGTGAGAGTTGTACGCTACCAACACGACCAAACTTCCAAAGAATTTCGGGTGTAAGCACTCCTTTGGCTATTTCGGCTTCAGTAAGTTGAATATTGAATTCAAAGTCACTTTCGGCGGTCTTTTTTTGTTGTGGTTGACATGCTATTAATCCCATAATAGCAAGCAACAATGTGATTGTTAAATTTCTCATGTTAAAATCTTTATGCTTAAGGTTGTATAAAATTAAACTGTTATTTACGTGTAAGTTTTTCCAATGCGTCGAATGCCAAATCGAAGTTTGGCTCAATCTCCAAGGTTTTATCGTAATACTTTATTGCATTCTCCTTATCTCCAGATAGTTGATAGCTTAAACCCAATCTGTAAAATATTCTTGCCTCATAGGGATAATACTTGGCAGCTTTCTCGAAATATTTTATTGCATCTGCTTGTTGTCCAATATCTTGATATATATACCCAATATTAAAAAGAGGGTCTAAGGCTAAAGAGTCTATCTCGTTTAAAATTGCAAAATATTGATTCAGAGCCTGTTGCTCTCTTCCTGTCTCCTGATAATACATTCCAAGATTGTATCGTGGCTCAATATCGTGAGGTCTTAGGTTTATTGCATTACTAAAGAAATCAATTGCAATGTCTTCTCTTTCATTAGAATAGAGAAGACCAAGATAGTTTTGTGCTTCGTAAAACTTAGGATCAATAGTAACTACTTTCATCAAATCCTCGATTGCACTTTTGCTATCTCCCTCAAGATCGCTAACCATAGCACGCATTAACAGTGCCTGAGTATTATTCTCCTCACTTTTAATAATCATGTTGAGTATATTTCTGGACATAATGTACTCTTCTGTAATCATATATAAGTTGGCCAATTTTAAATTTGCCTCTAAGTGAGTAGGGTAGCGTTGTATGATTTTTGTTAAAGCCGTTTTTGCCATAACCACCTGACCACGCATAATCTCCATATCGGCACGTCTCAAAAGATATCCCATTTTATCGGGGGCAAGCCTATTGGCGATTTCAATGTCATTAATTGCGCTGTCTAAGTTCTGAAGTAAAAAATATGCATTCGAACGCTCACTAAAATAGGTGTCGTTTTGCGGGTCTTTTCTTATAAGAACTGTAAGGCTATCAATAGTTTTCTTAAATATCTGCGATGTAGAAATAGGTTTTTCTTCTGATACCTCCTTTTTAGGTTGTTTTGTCTCGCAAGAGCCTAAAAGAGATGCAAAAAACGATATTAAAACTATCTGTGTTACTCTTTTCATCCGGAAACTATAAGTTATTCGATTTTTATTCATCAAGAGGAGCTGTCTCTAAGGCTTTTACAACTTTTTCCTCTATTTCTGCCTGTAGCTCAGGATTGTCGGTCAGCAGTTGTCTTACAGCTTCGCGTCCTTGTCCAAGTCGAGTTTCTCCGTAGCTAAACCACGAGCCTGCTTTTTTGATAATATCAAAATCGACACCTAAGTCAATTATCTCGCCGGTTTTACAGATTCCCTCGCCATACATTATATCGAACTCGGCTTTTTTGAACGGTGGTGCCATCTTGTTTTTCACCACTTTGGCGCGTGTTCGGCTACCACGTGAATCTTCTCCATCTTTTATTGCTGATATTCGTCTAACATCAACTCTAACCGAGGCGTAGAATTTAAGAGCATTACCGCCGGTTGTGGTTTCAGGGTTGCCAAACATTATACCTATCTTCTCACGTAACTGGTTGATAAAGATACAGGTTGTGTTTGTTCTGCTGATATTTGCGGTCAACTTTCTGAGTGCTTGCGACATAAGTCGTGCATGCAAACCCATGCGTGAATCGCCCATTTCGCCCTCAATTTCTGCTTTGGGGGTCAGAGCAGCAACAGAGTCGATAACGATAATGCTTATCGAACCACTTCTGATTAGCGAGTCGGCTATCTCTAAAGCTTGTTCACCGTTATCGGGCTGCGATATATATAGTTGGTCTAACTTAATGCCTAAATTTTTTGCATAAACGCGGTCTAAAGCGTGTTCAGCATCAATAAAAGCAGCTAACCCACCATTTTTTTGCGCTTCGGCAATAGCATGCAGTGCTAAGGTTGTTTTTCCCGACGCTTCGGGACCGTAAATTTCTATAATTCTTCCGCAGGGGTAACCACCAATCCCAAGGGCTGCATTTAAGCCAACAGAACCAGATGATATTACAGGTACTTGTACGACTGAGGTATCATCAAGCTTCATTATGGTTCCTTTGCCGTATGTTTTTTCTATTTTATCGAGAGTAATTTTTAGAGCTTTTAGTTTTTCTTCGTTTACGCTCTGCTCTTCGGTTTTTTCTTTTGCCATATTGTTGAGTTATTTATTGTTTCTATTCGTTTTTATAATATGCTGATTTTGGTTTCGTCTAGTTGATTTTCTTAGCAACTATTTTGCTTCTTCCAACATCTTAAGGATTTGTGCTGTGTGGTTTTTAGTATCAACCTTGTTGATTATAAGTTTTATTTTACCCTCTTTATCAATTATATATGTTTTACGTAATACACCCTCGTATGTTCTGCCATACATCTTCTTTTCTCCCCAAGCGTTATAGCTTTTTAAAATATTTTTTTCGGTGTCGGCAATTAGGTTGAATGCCAAGTTGTGTTTTGCAATAAATTTTTGGTGCGATGTGGCAGAATCAGGGCTTACGCCGATAACCTCGAACCCTTGTTTTGTCAAACTTGCGTAATTGTCGTTTAAGTTACAGGCTTCGGCCGTGCAACCAGGGGTATTGTCTTTTGGATAGAAGTAAAGAATTAAATTTTTGCCGGCAAAATCGCTTAGTTTGATTGTTTTGCCATCTTGGTTTATTCCTTCAAAATTTGGTGCTTTTTGTCCTATTTCAAGAGTTTTCATAATGGTGTTATGTTATTGATTAATAGACAAATAATTATAAAAGATACAGTGCGTATCGAAATAGCAAATTTAACCAACATATTTACGAATACAAAATAAAGTAATAATGTTACTAAAAATTTTTATGGTCACATTGCATAAAAGCCTTAAATTTATGGGCTCTGTTTATGCAAAAATTATTTGTGTTACACTTTTTAGGATATTATCGTATGGTTACAAACAGAATGAATTTCATGTATAACTTTAAATAAAAAATTATAATCCAATGAAAACAACCTTATTATACATGTTTGTTTTTTTAGCGACAAGCCTGTCAGCTATGTCCGATACTTTATCAGTACAGTCGTGGTTGGTCTCTCAACCACAGATAGTAAAAAAACCTATTTTTTCGGATACTAAAAACACGCAAAACGAAACATTTAAAAACGCTGATTTGCTAAAATACGACAATTTCGATATTCAAAGTATCACTCCTAAAGAGAACGAGTTGTTTAATCAAACGGGTGTGTGGTCGGTAAAAATTTTAACTGACAATACGCTCAATATTGTAAATAGCGATACAAGTGAAATAGGGGTCAACTATGTGGGCACATATATTTGGGTTGAAAGATGGATGAAACTAAAATTGGAAATAAAAAGCCCCCAGATGATTCGCGCATGGTTAGATGATTCAGAAATAGGCACAAAGCAAACCTCCGAATCAAATATCGAAAAACAGGGAAAGATTTCGAAAGAGTTAAAGCTTGAAAGAGGGAAGCACAAACTTATGATAAAAACTTTGCATTTCCCTTCCGATTCATGCCAATGGTCAATCTCTGCATCGGTTATAATTGACAGTACTGTTGCTTCTGAAAATATTAGAATTGAGACAGACCCAACGGACAGAAAAAACATTTCGCATATAATGCACGGAACAAGATGTTCGGGGGTAAAACTGTCGCCTGATGCTAAATACTACTCTATATCTTACAGAATAACTAAGCCCGGAGGAGAAAATCCCGAGTCATGGACAGAGATAAAGCGTACCAACGATGATAACTTGATTTTTAGCTTTCAACATTCTAGGATTTCACAATTACAGTGGTTGCCAAAATCAAACAGGTTGTCGTATATTGTAAATGTTGGTAAAGATAAACATATGTATGTTTTTGATGTTGAGAAGTTAACATCTGAAAGACTGTTTGTTGAAACAAAAGATATGGGCTGGTGTACATGGTCACCAGATGAGTCGTATGTGATATACAATATTACCGAAAAAGATGACTTCACTTACACAACCACGAAAAGAGTTGATGGAATGAGCGACCGCTTATCTGGATATAGAGATCGATCGTTTATCCATAAATTTGATATTAAAACTTTAAGTAAAGAACGTTTAACATTTGGAAATCAGAGTACATATGTAAGTGACATAAGTCCTGATAGTCGCTATTTGGCAGTAAGCACAAGTTACCGTGACTATACCGAGCGTCCCTATTCTAAACAACAAGTTTATATAGTTGATCTTAAAACCCTGACAGTCGATACTTTATGGACAGATAAACGTTGGTCTGTTAGTGTTAGTTTTTCGCCAGACGGTAAAAAGTTGCTGTGTGCCGGAGGTCCTTCTGCATTTGGAGAGATAGGCGAAAACATAGGGGAATATAAAATCGCAAACAACTACGATACTCAGCTATATATTTACGATATTGTAACAAAAACAGTCGATCCTATAACTAAGGACTTTAACCCCTCGGTTGATAACGCAATATGGTCAAGCGCAGATAACAATATCTACATAAGCACTACAGATAAAGATAGTAAACGCATTTATAAATACGAAGTTAAGAAAAATAAATTTGTTCCTATAACTCAGAAAAACGAGTATGTTACAGGGCTCGATATGGCAAGTAAAGCAACTGTGATATCTTATAAATCATCAAAAACAAACCTATATGGTTCTTACAGAATATTAGATTTAAAAAGCAACAAGTTAAAAATTGTCGAAGAGCTTGAAAAGCAAAATTATAAAAATGTTGAACTTGGCGAAGTTAGAGATTGGAATTTTGTTTCATCGCAGGGAGTTGAAATCAGCGGTCGTTACTATCTGCCAGTCGGTTTTGATACAACAAAGAAATATCCGGTAATTGTTTATTACTATGGTGGCACTACTCCCGTAGGCAGAACTTTTGGAGGACGTTATCCATTCAACTTGTGGGCTGGAGCAGGTTATATTGTTTATGTGTTACAACCAAGCGGAGCTACAGGGTTTGGACAAGAGTTTTCTGCTGCACACGTCAACAACTGGGGAATTACCGTGGCTGATGAAATAATTGAAGGCACTAAAAAGTTTTTAGCGGAGCACTCTTTTGCAGACGAAAAACACGTTGGTTGTATCGGTGCTTCGTATGGAGGGTTTATGACCATGCTGCTAACCACTCGTACTGATATTTTTGCTGCAGCAATATCGCATGCCGGTATTAGCTCAATATCAAGTTATTGGGGTGTGGGAAATTGGGGATATGCGTACAGCGCCGAGGCAACGGCAGATAGTTATCCATGGAATGCAAAAGATTTGTATGTTGATCAAAGCCCACTATTCAACGCCGACAAGGTAACAACACCTCTGCTTCTGCTTACTGGTGACAGTGATACAAATGTTCCACCTGGTGAGAGCATTCAGCTATATACAGCATTAAAAATTTTAGGAAAAGAGGTGGAATTAGTGACGGTTAAAGACGAAGATCATCATATTTTTGGATATAAGAACCGAATAGAGTGGCATAATACAATTATGGCGTGGTGGGACAAATATCTTAAAAATCAAGAAGATTGGTGGAATGAATTGTACCCAACTAAAAATTATTAATTTTGGAGGTATTAACATAAAAACAAAACAACCCAATGTCGGACTTAGAAGATATCAAAAAGCCTATTGAGGCTGAACTTAAACTCTTTAATGAGATATTTAGAGATAATATACTTACTGACAGTGGGTTGTTGCGTTCTGTTATTAATTATGTTTTAAAAAGTAAAGGGAAGCAATTGCGTCCAATTATAGTTTTTCTTACAGCCGGAGCTTGCGGAAAAATTAACCCAAAAACACATAATGCCGCAGCATTAATTGAGTTAATGCACACAGCAACCTTAATCCACGACGATGTAGTTGATGACAGTCTCTTCAGACGTAATGCCTTTAGCATAAATGGATTATGGAAAAACAAAGTTGCCGTACTCATAGGCGATTATCTTTTAGCTCGAGGATTGCTTTTAGCGGTTAAAAACAAGGAGTTTGACCTGTTAGAGGCTGTCTCCTCAGCCGTAGATGAGATGAGTCGCGGCGAGATTTTACAGATAAAAAAGAGCAGACAGCTAAATATCACTGAAACAGAATATTTTGAGATTATTGAGAAAAAAACAGCTTCACTAATAGCTGCATGTGCAAAAATCGGGGCAGAGTCGGTTGACGCAGATGAACAGACAGTTGCAAAAATGCACGAGTTTGGAATTAATTTAGGAATCGCATTTCAAATCAAGGACGACCTATTCGATTATAAATTAGACAACAAAACAGGCAAACCAGCCGGCAACGACCTGAAAGAACACAAACTAACTCTACCCTTGATTTTCACAAAAGAGCGAGCCAACTACAAAGAAAGACGGAAACTTCTAAAAATTATTAAATCGAAAAACCATTCGTATTCCCAAATAGCCAATCTTGTAGAAATTGTTTCAAATAAAGGCGGTTTTGACTACGCCACACAACGTATGATAGACTATAAAAACTTAGCTTTAGATTGCTTAGAGGTACTGCCTGATAATGAGTATCGTAAGGCTTTGAAACAGCTGGTTGAGTTTGTTATTGATAGAGACGAGTAAAATATATAAGGAGAAAGGTAGAAAGTGCAAGTAGCAAGGTAAAAGTTGGCGGTCACTGAACTTGTCGAAGTGACCGACACTGGATCTTTTGCGGTGGATGAGTGCGCAGCAATCAAAGCCACCGAGAATAGTCAATGAGTTTATCGTAGTACATTGTTGTCTCTCGACATAGTTCAAGCAGCTTAGCTTTGCTTTCGCTCCTAAGAAGATTGTTAATTGCTCACTGTACTTTGTTAATTGATTCTTCTTTTTCGCACAGTTTTAGCCACCTGTCGCTTTTCTCATCTAAAAGTTTTATTATTTCGCCTATACGTTCCGACTTGGCTGTTAGTATTTCGTAATTGTCAGTGCTACTGTTTATTTCGGTTTCGAGTTGGCGTTTTTCGTTTTCTAATTCGTCAATCTCTACTGTCAGGGTTTCTAACTCTTTTTTCTCGGCATAACTCATTTTTTGAGGTTTTTGAGATGCCTTTTCCTGACGTTTTATTGTCTCCTTTTGGATTTGTCGTGCTTTTGCCTCTTCCTGTTTTTGTTGCTCTCGAGACCATTCGTAGTAATCGCTGTAGTTGCCAGGGAATCCGCTGATTTCTCCATTACCCTCGAAAATTAATAGTCCGTCAACAACTTTGTCTAAAAATCGGCGGTCGTGTGATACGGCTAAAACTACGCCTGCAAAACTTTCCAAGTACTCCTCTAATATTGTTAGAGTTTGAATATCAAGGTCGTTTGTAGGCTCGTCGAGAATTAAAAAGTTTGGGTTTCGCATTAAAACAGTGCATAAATACAACCTACGCTTTTCGCCACCGCTAAGCTTGTGGATAAACGAGTTTTGAACACTTGGCGGGAAAAGAAACATGGTCAAAAATTGTGATACTGACAATATTTTGCCATCGCCCAACTTTACAACCTCGGCAATATCCCGAACAGCATCAATCACTCGGCTGTTTTCGTCAAACGAAATACCCTCTTGTCGGAAATATCCAAACACGACAGTTTCTCCCGTTTCGATTTTTCCCTTATCGGGCTTGATGTTTTCGGTAATGATATTTAGAAAAGTTGTTTTCCCTGTTCCGTTGCTACCAACTATTCCAAGACGTTCGTATCGGCGGAAGTTGTAGGAAAAATTGTCTAATATTTTTAAGTCGCCAAACGATTTATGCAGACCGATGACTTCCAAAATCTTTTTCCCTAACCGTGCTGCTCCAACTTTTATATTGATATTTTTTTCGTCGAAACGTTGCGAAGCCTCGTCACGCAACTTATAAAAAGCATCGATTCTATATTTGGCTTTACCTGTGCGTGCCGAAGGTGTTTGGCGCATCCATTCAAGCTCGCGGCGAAGTGTGTTTGTTGCACGATCGACATTTGCTTGTCTGGTTTCTATGCGCTCCTCTCTCTTCTTTAAGAAATAGGAGTAATTGCCGCTGTACCAATATATTTGCTTTTCGTCTATCTCCATAATATCGGTGCAGATGCTATCTAAAAACTGCCGGTCGTGAGTAACCATTAGCATTGTGGTTTTTGTCGATGCCAAATATCCCTCTATCCACTCAACCATGTTCAGGTCTAAGTGGTTTGTTGGTTCGTCTAAGATTAAGAAATCGGGTTCGCTTATTAAAGTGGATGCCAAAGCAACCCGTTTTTGTTGACCTCCCGAAAGGGTATCAACCTTTTGTTTAATATCGGTAATGTTGAGTTGCATAAGAATCTGTTGCGCCTTGGTTTCCATATCCCATGCGTTTGCGGCATCCATAAGTTCGGTGGCAGCTTGCAGCTCATTTTTATCGCAACTTATTAGTGCTTGTTCGTATCGGTTGATTGCTTTTATAGCTTCACTGTCGCCCTTGAAAACGTTGTCGAGTATTGATAATTCGGGGTCTAAAAATGGATTTTGATCGAGATATCCAGCTGTAATATCGTTTCTCCGGACAACATTTCCCGAGTCGGGAGTATCCAATCCGGCAACTATTTTTAATAGAGTTGATTTTCCTGTTCCGTTTCGAGCTATTAGTCCAACTCGTTGATTTTCTGATATTGAGAAACTTATCTCAGAAAGTAAGATTAAACTGCCAAACGATTTTGTTAGGTTTTCGATTTGTAAAACAGGAGTCATAATATCCTTAATTTCAAATAGTGAACATTAGGCAAAAAATTAAAATAATGTTTTCTCTTCTTCAACGAGCAGGGTTGCGTTAAAACTCTAAGTTTACGCCCAATTTTGACCGCAAAGTTATAGAAATCTTATCATAAAAATACATATCTTTGTCAGTTCGTTAAAACAGTTCGGTATGTTTTATGCCGTAGTTCAGGGTTATTTCAAACAGTTATGGATAAACAACAAGATAAAGAGAAACAGTTATTATTAGACAAAAGATATTTGCAAATGGCTCATATCTGGGCACAAAATTCGTATTGTAAAAGAAGACAGGTAGGAGCTTTGCTCGTAAAAGATAAAATGATTATTTCCGATGGTTACAACGGAACTCCTTCGGGATTTGAAAATATTTGCGAAGACGAACAAGGCAATACAAAACCTTATGTATTACACGCCGAAGCAAATGCAATTACAAAGATTGCAAAGAGCGCAAACTCATCAAAAGGAGCAACTATGTACGTGACAGCCGCCCCATGTATAGAGTGCGCCAAATTGATTATACAATCGGGGATTGTCCGCGTTGTTTATTCAGATATGTATAGACTGGAAGATGGGAAGCGATTACTTGAGAAAGCTGGAATTGAAATGGTATATATACCCGATTTTCAATAAAATTTTTGAACGATATTATTATTTACACCGCATGCAAAAAAACAATAATTTTCATATTCTTCTGCCCTTAATAGTTTCAATAAGTATTGTTTTGGGAATGGTAATGTATAAATATCTGTTAGGCGGATATAGTACTAATAACAAAAAACAGTATAGCCCCGAAAAAATAAATATTTTTCTTAAACAATTGGAGGCAAACTACGTTGACACAATATCTTATGACTCATTAGTAGAAAGTGCGATTGCACCTATTTTAGAACAATTAGATCCCCATTCGGTGTATATTCCTGCTGTCGAGCGAGAGGTGTCTGATGAACCTTTGCGCGGCAATTTCGAGGGCGTTGGAATACAGTTTAACTTACGAAACGATACAGTTTACGTTATTCAAACGATATCGGGTGGTCCGAGCGAAAAAATTGGAATTCGTGGTGGCGACCGCATTGTAAGGGTTGATGATTCGGTAGTTGCAGGTGTTGGGATAAGCAATGAAAAAATCATGTCGAAGCTTAAAGGACCAAAGGGCTCAAAAGTTAAGGTAACTGTTGTAAGACCAGGTGTTGATAAAAAAATAGAATTCGATATTACTCGAGATAAAATTCCAATAAACAGCATTGATGTTGCCTATATGGTAACTAAAGATGTTGGATATGTTAAAATTGCGCGGTTTAGTCTTACTACATATCGCGAGTTTATGCAGAAAGTAGCAACTTTAAAACAGGAGGGCATGCGTAAGTTGATTTTGGATTTACGTGGTAATGGTGGCGGAGTGTTGCAAGATGCTGTCAGAATAGCTGATGAATTTCTACCTGCTGGAAATGTTATTGTTTATACCGAAGGTAAAGCGCGTCCACGTTTCGATTATTATGCGTCAGCACAAGGCTTTTTGCAAAACGATGATGTTGTTGTTCTGATTGACGAATGGAGTGCTTCGGCAAGCGAAATATTAGCAGGAGCAATACAAGATAACGACCGTGGTACCATTATAGGTCGCCGTAGTTTCGGTAAAGGATTGGTACAAGAACCATTTTACTTTGATGATGGAAGTGAGCTACGTCTTACTGTCGCAAGATATTATACGCCAACAGGTCGCTCAATTCAAAAACCGTATAGCAACGAAGAGGATTATGCTCAAGATTTAATACGGCGCTTCGAACGGGGAGAGTTTACCGCCGAAGATAGTATTAAACATGATGAGTCTCTTAAATATACAACCCCGGGCGGAAAAACAGTTTATGGCGGAGGGGGAATAATGCCCGATATTTTTGTTCCTGCCGACACATCACAAGGGTCGAGATTTTTTGCTAAAGTGCGTCAACGTGGTATTGACTACCAGTTTTCTTACGATTATGCAGACGCAAATCGCGATAAGCTAACTAAATTTAAAGATGCAAAAAAACTTGAGCAATTTCTTGATAAAGAAAATATTATGAATAGCTTTATTGAGTATGCCGAGAAAAAGGGGATTAAATACACCCAAAACGACAAAATGAAGAAAGATGAATACTTTAACAAACAGATAAAAGCACTTGTTATTAGAAATATTTTCGATGATGGAGGGTTCTATATGATTATGAATGAGATAGACCCCACATTTTTAAAAGCATTAGAAGTAATTAAAAAATAAAAATTATAAAAGAGATGACAAAGTTATTGAATTCAAATCTCCCTTATAAAGTTGCCGATATGTTATTGGCAAAATGGGGGCACAAAGAGATTGAACTTGCAGAAAACGAGATGCCGGGACTTATGTCTTTGAAAGAAAAATATGGCGCTGAGAAACCCTTAAAAGGTGCACGTATTACAGGTTCATTACACATGACAATCCAAACAGCCGTATTGATAAAAGTACTAAAAAGCTTAGGAGCCGAAGTACGTTGGGCAAGTTGCAATATTTTCAGCACACAGGATCATGCCGCTGCGGCAATCGCTGACCTCGGAATACCTGTGTTTGCATGGAAAGGCGAAACATTAGAAGAATACTGGTGGTGTACACTTCAAGCACTTAATTTTCCTGACGGTAAAGGTCCAAATCTTATAGTTGACGACGGTGGCGATGCTACGCTTATGGTTCATACAGGCGTTGCAGCAGAAAAAAACGCCTCAATATTAGATCGTAAAGCAGGTGGTCCTGACGAGGTTGAACTATTGAAATTGTTGAAAAACTTGTTAGCCGAATCTCCAAACTACTGGAGTAGCCGAATAAAAGAGCTAAAAGGCGTTTCGGAAGAGACAACCACAGGAGTACATCGTTTGTATCAAATGATGGAAAAAGGCGAATTACTATTTCCTGCAATCAATGTAAACGACTCGGTTACAAAATCTAAATTTGATAACCTTTATGGTTGTAGAGAATCGTTGGCAGACGGAATTAAGCGAGCAACAGATATTATGCTTGCAGGAAAAATTTCGGTTGTCTGCGGATATGGCGATGTTGGAAAAGGCTCTGCACGTTCGTTAAGAGCATACGGTTCGCGTGTAATCGTAACTGAAATTGACCCAATTTGCGCTCTACAAGCAGCAATGGAAGGCTTTGAGGTAAAACCAATTGAAGATGCTTTGAGCGAAGGCGATATTTTTGTTACTACAACAGGAAACAAAGATGTGATAACTGCCGAACATATGTCGAAAATGAAAGATCAGGCAATAGTATGTAATATTGGACACTTTGATAATGAAATTCAGGTTGCACAGTTGGAGAGCTGGAAAGGCATTAAAAAAGTGAATATTAAGCCACAAGTTGACCAATACTATTTCCCCGATGGGCACAGTATTATCCTATTAGCTGAAGGCCGATTAGTTAACTTGGGTTGCGCTACTGGACACCCATCGTTTGTGATGAGTAACTCATTTACAAATCAAACATTGGCTCAAATCGACTTGTGGAAAAACAAATATGAGATTGGTGTATATCGTTTGCCAAAGCATCTTGATGAAATGGTTGCACGTCTGCATCTTGACAAAATCGGTGTTAAGTTAACCAAACTTACTCAGGAGCAGGCTGATTATATTGGTGTTCCTGTTGAAGGACCTTATAAACCAGAACATTACAGATATTAGTTAAAAGGTAAAAGGTACAAGATAAAAGGTACAAGGAGCAAGGGTATTGTCCGTAGGACAATTTTTTTCGCCCGCAGGGCGAAACACTTGTACCTTGTACCTCGCTCCTTGTACCTTTTAGTTTAATGATTTAATATTAACAATACGTGCTAAATTGCTGTAAATGACGACAAAGCAAAACAAAAAGTCTGCACTTATAATTGCTACACTTAGCGCATTCTTAGGTCCTTATATGGGGTCGTCAATTAATATTGCTCTTCCTGATATTGGCGAAACTTTCTCAATGAATGCTATATCTTTGGGTTGGGTGGCAACATCGTATATTTTGACAGCGGCGGTATTTCTAATCCCATTTGGCAGACTTGCCGATATTTATGGCAGGAAAAAGAACTATATCATTGGTATATCGATATTTACTTTAAGTTCACTACTATGCGCTGTTGCACATTCACAAGCCTCAATCATAGTATATAGAGTAATTCAGGGTATAGGAAGCGCATTTATTTTTAGCACGGGAACTGCGATATTGGTTTCGGTTTATCCTCCTAATGAGCGTGGGAGAGTGTTGGGAATAAATGCGGCAGCGGTTTATATAGGCTTATCTATTGGTCCCTTTTTGGGTGGTATCTTAACTCAAGCATTTGGCTGGAGGTCGGTGTTTTGGGTTAATGTTCCGGTTGGGATATTACTTGTTTTGCTTTCAGCAATCCTATTAAAAGGCGAATGGGCTGAAGCTAAAGGCGAAAAGTTCGATTTAGTAGGAAGTATAATCTTAATTGCCTCATTAACAGCGCTTATTTTGGGAATGGGAAACTTGCCACATACCAACGGTGTAATCATGGTGATTGTAGGCATTTTAGGGGTGATTTTGTTTGTTGTGCAGCAGATGCGTGTAAAATATCCACTTGTTAAAATATCGTTGTTTACAAAAAACCGTGTCTTTGCTTTTTCTAATCTTGCAGCATTTATCAATTATAGTGCAACTTTTGCCATTACGTTTTTGTTGAGTTTGTATTTGCAATATGTTAAGGGTTTTGACGCTCATTATGCTGGAACGATATTGGTTGCACAACCTATTATAATGGCTCTGTTTTCCCCGATTGCTGGCAAGCTCTCAGATAAAACAGAGCCTCGTTTTGTTGCTTCCGTTGGAATGGCTTTGGTTGCCATTGGCTTGTTTTTACTGATTTTTGTAAACTCAGAAACAACAACTTTAACGCTTGTGTTATACTTAATGTTGCTTGGACTTGGTTTTGCTCTATTTTCATCGCCAAACACAAACGCCGTTATGACTTCCGTTGACAGAAAAACATACGGAATAGCATCGTCAATACTTGGAACAATGAGGCTGACAGGTCAAATGTTTAGTATGGGTATTGCAATGCTTGTTTTTTCAATTACACTCGGAAAAGCCAAAATTACTCCCGACTTATATGGACAATACTCAAATAGCATGAGTTATATATTTGTGATATTTACAGTACTTTGTGTTTTTGGGGTGTTCGCCTCGTTAGCCCGTGGAAAGGTACACGAGAGCAATTAGCAATAAATTAATTGAATGTAAAGGTGTTGTAGAGACGGAGCATGCTCCGTCTCTACGTTAAAAACGCAACCTGTGTTAATTCGTTTAATCCGTGTCATCTGTGTTCCAACACTTTCTGCTTTTATCTATTTAGTTCGTTGTCACTAGCATACCATTCGCAGTAGCTTGTCGAGGTTTCGTATAGCTTTATACTGTAAAGTTCAACATTTTTAGGCAACTCTTTACTGAGCTTATCTGCAAAATCGCTGACAAGGTTTTCGCATGTGGGTTCAAATGGTTTAACGATTATCTTGCCCTTATATTGCTCAAGAAAAGAGTTCTTAAAAGACATTTCCGAAACCATTAAAGAGTGATCCAACGGATCAATAATTGATTTGTTTACTATTTTTTTCAATTCTCCAAAGTCAATGAGCATGCCATATTGTGGGCTATCTGTATCGTTACAAGGATACCCGGAAATAGTCACAAAAAGTTTATAGCTATGACCGTGAATATTATTACATCCCCCTAAATGGTTTTTTAGGAAATGAGACATCTCGAAAGAGAACTCTTTTGTTATTCTAACTCTGTTTTTATTTATCACTTCTGCGTGTGTTAATTAGTGTATAGGCAAAAAATTATGAGACTTGAAAGTACTCATTTTTCGAGAAAACAAACTTTGTTTCGAAAAACTTTTTAAATTTATACTTTTTTACGATACTGTGTCCAAAATTTATAATAACAAATCAATTTTTTATATATTGCCAGATTGTTTGTCTAAGGAATAGGAGCAAAGCCTCTCTGTTCAAATTCAAATTTGTATAACGAATACGTAACTAAAATACAACACGCAATCCCTGATTGCCAGACAAATAAATGCCACGAGATTGTAAATAAAGAAAATTTTAAACATATGAGATGCTATCATTTTTCACTATTACTGTTTTTTGCAACATTTTTATCAATTGGTGTTTCAGGACAAAGTAGCACAATTGACAGCCTATTAAGATTGGTAACAATAGAAAAAGAAGATACTTCGAAAATCTCGCTTTATATTAAATTGGGAGACTGTTTTGAAAAATCAAATCCAGATTCCAATCGCTATTTTACCTCAAAGGCTTTAGAATTAATTAATAGGATAGCTAAAAAAAGACGCAACGACAAATATGGACCTATTCTTGGTCAATATCAAGCTCGTTTGGGGAAAATTTATTTTCAGCAGAAACAATATGAAAAAGCTGTAGAATATTACTACCAATCAATTAAAACGTTCAGGAACTACGAAAAATCGAAAAACATAGAAGTAGCTAATAGTTCGAAAAAAGGAGTGATAGACGGATATTTTTGTTTGGGCCTTGTTTTTTCAGAGAAAGAGAATTCCGATAAATCGATAGAATTTTATTCTGAAGCCATTAAGCTTATGGAACAAGTCTCTGATTTTCAGGGCATGGCGCGTTCTTTCAATAATGTTGGCACAGTCTATTACTATCAGGGAAATTTACAAAAAGCCATTGAGTCGTACAACAAGTCTATTGAAATTAGAGAACAAATAGGTGATTTTGATGGCATTGCTAATAATTATTTGAATATTGGAGTGCTTTACACCGATCAGGGAAAATTTGATTTGGCAATCGACAGCTATTTAAAAGCCCTGAAGCTTAAAGAAGAAATCAATGATAAGGTTGGAATAGCTCACTGTTACAACAATATAGGAAATTTACATGCTGAACAAAATAGTCCAAAAAAGGCTATAGAATATTATTTAAAGGCACTTGAAATACGTGAAAATATTGACGATAAAGAGGGAATTTCTGGTTGTTATACAAACATTGGAGCAACTTATTCAGAATTAGGTCAACATGATAAAGCCTTAGAATATTTCCAAAAAGCAATTCCGGTATACACCGAACTGTCAGACTATAGTGGATTAGCTGACAATTATAATAATATGGGGGTTGTTTATCGAAACAAAAGCGAGTTTTTTAAAGCAATGGAGTTCTTTAAAAAGACTTTAGCCATTAGAGAAAAAATTAATGATAGTCACGGGTTAGCTGCGGTTAATTCAAATATTGCCACAACATATTCTGATATGTCTAGCATTGTTAGTAAGGGAAAATCGGCTGAATATCTTAAATTATCACTTAAATACGGCCTAGATGCCTTACAATTAGCAAAAAAGATTGGTTCTGTAACGCTGCAAAGAGCAATTGTTGATGGATTAGTTACGTCGTACAAACTTAATAGTAATTATGTTAAAGCATTAGAATATGCTCAGCTTAGCATTGAGCTTCGTGACAGTTTGTTTAAGGAAGAGAAAGCAAGAGCTTTGGCTGAAATGGAAACTCATTATCTTTTCGATAAAAAGCAACAAAAAATTGACAAACAGAGTGAACAACTTGAAAGTCAACAACAAATAATTTCAAGTGTAGAGTGGGAAAATAAAAAGAAAAAAACTTATCTGATAATAGCAATAATAAGTACTTTGGGGTTGGCTTCCATTACGGTGTTTTACGTGTGTAAAAGCAGACAAAGACATTTTGAAACAAACAAACTGTTAGTGCAATTAAATACAGAAATATTACAGCATAAAAAGGAAATATTGACATTGAGAGATGAGATTGAACTAAAAAACAACAGTATCACAAATGGCATTGAATATATTGGTTGTGTTCAAAGAAGCATATCAACCAGCCTACAATCAATAAGCGAAATTTTTAATGACTTCTTTTTAATTTATAAACCGCGTAAAATATTAAGTGGCGTTTTCTATTTAGTAAGACAAAACGAGCGATCAATATATAGCGGTAGCCAACTCAATAGGGCATGGAATACAAAATTCATTTATCAGTTTGCTGGGATATTCGTTCTTAAATGAAATTGTACATAATAAAATTAGTTCACACACAAATTTGGCTTTGGATGAGATAAGAGAAAAAATTAAAAACAGCTTGCCTCAAGTCGAAAATACCGATAATCAAGATAATGGATTGGCGATAGCGTTTTGTATTATCAATAAAGCTTCAAAAAAACTTTACTATTCGGGAGCGAGAATACCCTTACAGTTAGTTCGTCATAAAGACGGCAAAACGGAGCCCGTTTCAGAGGTTTTTGAACCCGATTGCCAGCCCATTGGAGCTTATGTTGACGAGAAGCCATTTGTCGAGAAAGTTGTCCAGTTGCGCGAAAAAGATGCTCTTTATATTTTTGCTAATGATATTTTGCAACTTGAAGATAAAAATAGACAAGAGTTTGCCGAAAAGCAGTTAAAAGAAACTATTCTTGCTGAAAGCAACAAAAGCATGAAAGAGCAGGGTAAAAATATTGAAACTTTTATTTCAGAATTGCAAGGAAATAACGACGAAGCCGACGATATTTTAGCTCTCGGAGTTAGAATTTGAGACACTAATTGACGATTTGCTTTAATGCTCTTGCTGTAGGGAGCGGTCTTTCCTCTTTCAGTATCAATGTATCGTAGATAATTTTTATCCATATTAAAATACATGGAAATGCTTTTAATACATACGGTTTAACAAACTCCTCTCTCAAATATCTCGGGAAAATATCAGTTGGAGATAGTGTCGTTAATATAAAAGCAGTTACAAAGAGAATGATATTTAGTTTTGTTTTTTTGCATTGAATAAACCACAGTGCTACACCTGTCATGGCTAAAATAAACGTTGGAGATTCGGCTTTGTGATTAAAAATCACAATCCAAATTAATATTGAACTCATTATAAGATACTTGAATGTATATTCTCCGTACATTTTTATCTTATAGAAAGGTAATAGAAAAATTAATGCTCCTGTGGCAACAACAATGTTTTTGTTTATATCAATTGCAAACCAGGAATTTAGCCAACCCATAACTGAATATCCGTAAGATGCGTCATGATCATTTGCAAGTAAGTTTAAGTAGCTGTTAAATAATCTCGTATATTGCTCGAAATCAACGAAAATCAGTGGTAGAATTAGTAAAAGCCCTGTCCAAAACAATGCGTATAAAGCTGATCTCCATTTCTTGGGATAGAACAGGAAAAGTGCAAAACCTACAAGTCCAAAGAGTTTTATAAAAACCGAAAACACAATGCATAAAGTTGCCCAAAAAGATTTGTCCCTTTCCAGCAAACCAAAAGACAAAACAATTAAACCGGCTATTAAAGCGTTGGATTGCTGGTTTTGCATTGATGTCATAAGTTCTATCAGCACAATTAATAAAATCAACCCTTTTTGGTAAAGGCTTAATCTTGGCAAATAATAGATAGCGAATAGTAAAACTAATGCGTTTAAAAGATTCCACAAGCTCAATCCAAGCCAATCAGGAAGAATATTAAAACAAGCGAAAAAAACAGAGAAAGTTGGTGTATATTTATACAGGTCCCAGTGTTCTTCAGGGTACAAAACATATAAGTCTTGCTGGTTTTTAAGATGTTCAAAAGATTTTTCAAAAATGGTATAGTTGTTATATCTGTTGTAAACGATACCACCATCATGATAAGTCTTTGTTCCAATTAAAGATTGAACACTAGCGCCTAATGCAAATAGAATATATATAGCTATTATTATTCGCTTATCTGAGATTGTTTTTATTAATTTATCTTTCATTCGTTTGCAATTTTTCAGTTTCGGGTCGCGTGGAACTCACATGTTTAATAATCATTTGATTGTGTACCAAGTTAGGTTGGAATGTTCGTTTCATAACAATTCAAAATGTACGTCTTTAGAGCATATTACAAAGTATTTAAGCACAAATTTGAAATGCATTTTATTGATTAAACCTAAAACCAATAGAGAGATCAATACGACCTAAGCCCTCACGCTTATTTTTTTCTAATTCGACTGTTTGTGTGGTTACTCCATTATCAACTTTAATTCTGGATAAAGTCCCTGCAATAAACGAAATCTGAAATCCTACCGATGCTTTTTCTGATACTTTAATATCATAGCCAACATCTATGGATAATCCAATTGTGTTGCCAGTATATTTATAATTATTGATAAAAACAGCATTGTTTGAATATCCCATATAACCTAACGAATAGTTTATATAAAGGGCATTCCTTTTTTTCTTGTCAAAGTATCTTGTCGAAAACATTGGTCCAATAAATGAGGTAGTTATATCATCGCTCATCTTGCCGTACACTCTGCCGCCAGCTTCTTGCTCTACATATATGTTTACACTACTTGTAGTTGTTTTAAAAAAGTAGCATTTAGCCCCAACACCAAACTGTTCTTTAAAATAATAGGTTAAATCTCCACCAAAATGGAAGCCATTTTTTAAATCTTTTATATAACCTGCAAAATCGTTTGAAAGACCTTCCGGAGCTCCAGCTGTAAGGCGACTATATCCTACATTAAATGCAAATCTTAAGCGTTGAGAATTATTGTTGTCAACAAGATTATCTGTGGGTACTTCACTGGTAGGAAAGTAGTTTAATTGATGGGTTTTAATATCCGACTGGGGCAGTAAGGTGTTTCTAATCTCATCATTATGTTTAAAAGTGAAATATACTCTATCTGCTTCTACGGTTGTAATTTTACAGTTAATTGAATCTCCGTCGTTTGTAACTATCAAGTCCTGAGAGAATATTGATTTGGAAATGAAAATTAAAAGAGTAATAATAAATACTTGTCTCATTGGTTTTTAGCATTAAAAGATTCAAACTCAATTTTTCCTGTTTTATTGTCAACTAATTCAAGCTGGGGTCGTCCAACAAAAGCTCCCATTCCAATTGAGCAACGCAGATAATAGGTTTTACCCATTTTAACGTTAATTGGAACTTCCGATTTTGCTTCTGTCTTAGCCCATAGCGTATTTCTACCATCTTTTTTTATGTAGAGTGTAGTTTTAAAGTTATTAATGACCCGGCAAATTACAGAGTCTCCAAGATATAAATCAAAGTTAACCGCTGCACCATATCCACCGTATCTATATACGTTAAGAATTGCATAATCAACGTCTAATAACTCCTCTTCCTTTTGAGCAAAGTTTTCTATATCTTTAACTTTTAATATTTTAGCAGTAATTCTGTGGCACGAGCTCCCCATTGCGGTTGGAGGTTTATGTTCAATAATTTTAATTGCGTTTCCTCCTGTTTTTCGGGCTTCAAGTTTGGCTTTGTCAACAACAGTGCTAAAGTCGCAATTTGTGGTAAACCCTGTATCACCGATTTTTACTTGTCCCAAAACTTCTGAGTTGTCAGGTTCCGGTTGGTTCAAACCAATTACAACAACGTCTTGTTTATAGTCTATAGGAGGATAAGTTTTACTGATACTGGTTGAAACCCGAGGATTGCACGAATTGAGAAGGATTAGTGCAGAAATAATAGAAAATCCGATTAATTTTTTCACTATCTGTTAAATTGTTTATGTGAACTAGAACTTGTTCAAAATCAATAACGTAGTGAAAAAAGTTGTTCTCAGTATTTTGAATATTAAATTCCACTACGATTTACAAATGCAAACATACAGAGTTTTATTTTATAAACGATGAGTATTTTGAAAACAATTCGGAATCTATATTAACCATTAAGGGGTAGAGACGGAGCATGCTCCGTCTCTACAATATTCGTACAAGTTACATTTCCATATCGTCTGAAAAATCCTCGGTTTTTTCGCCGTTAGTTCTTTGTCTCTTGACTCCTTCGTTCAGTTTATAGCTAAATCCAATGGTAATTCTTGGCATATTAGGTTGACGATATGAGTAGTCGTAAAAATTAGGTCCTTCGGAAGTAAATTCCCAACGGAATTTTCCAAAAGGATTGCGCATTGATATTGATATAGTTCCTTTTCTGTCCAAAATGTGATGTCGGTAACTTAATCCATTGTTGTAAAATGCACCGCGTGTTCCTTGTGGGCTAACAGAAGGAGAGAAATACATTGCGTTAGCAGTTAAAGTGCCATTTTTGCTTACTCTGAATGTAAGATTTGCACGGAACGTATGATTCATTGAACTTGTATTAACAGGCATGTTGTTTGTAAAACCCTCAATTTTATAATGGAAAAATGAATAATTACCGTCGAATTGAAGCCATTTTGTAAACGAATGCCTTACGCTTGCCTCAATACCCAAAGACGAGTTTTTATTCATATTCTCAAATGTGTTAAGCATTAAACCTGGATTATTAACAGGATCGTACAAATATCTTACTCTCGAAATTGCATTATCGGTTTGTCTGTAAAACAGAGTTGCGCTTGCTGTTGATTGTCCAAAATATCTTAAATAGTTGATTTCCAAAGCATGGCTAAACTCAGGGTCAAGATTTGGGTTACCTCGTCTAACATTGTAAGCGTCTGAGAATGACTCATAAGGATTTAGAAAGAAAATAAAAGGACGATTTACCCTACGACTATATCCTGCCATAAATTTGTTGTTACCTGTTGAGTTGCTTAGGTGTATTGTCGGGAAAAAGTTAATGTCCTCCTTAACACTTTTCGAGCCATCAGATTCTTGATGTAAGTTAATTCTGTAATATTCGGTTCTCAATCCTAATTGGAATTCCCATCTTTCAATTTTACTGCTACCCATTATATATACAGCATGGATTTGGTCGTCGTACAGCAAGTGGTTAACACTGTTTGACAGCATATAGGGGTTGTTATAGTTAGTGTTTTCAAAATCAATCTGTCTAAATCGTGATTTTGCACCCGTTTCAAATTTGAAAAAAGTAAATGGCTTAGAATAGTCTAATTGAATTGTTTGAGCTTGCTCTGCTGTCCATGAGCTATCTTGCCATTCGATAGTTTTAATATTATCAACAAACTCATCATTATAACCAAAGTTGTTGAACTTGTTTCCCGACAAAGATCCCATTATTTGTAGTTCGTGACCCTCGTTGTCAAACTTGTGCAGAAATGTACTATTTACATCGTAATTGTCTCTTTTTCCGTTTGATTTATTGTTTGTTATTAGATTAATTGTTGAGTCGGGGCTTGAGTGAGATATTGTCTGTTTGTTCTTTGATTCAGATTCGTCTCCTCCAATACGTATTAAACCGTTTATACTTAGCGATGATTTTTTTGTTAAATCTACTTCATAACCTAGTCGGAATGTGTTGCCTATGTTGTCTGATAATCTTTCGCCCTTTTCGATACGTGTAATGGTGTCAGTGTTAATAAATGTTTTTCTTTCTCCTCCTCTCAACCCAGAGCGAGACGACCGGTGTAAGTCATAGCCAAATGTCAATGAGTGTCCTTTGTTTCTGTAATTGAGGTTTGCCGACACGTTGTAACGATCTATCATACCTATCCAGCCCGAGTTCCCTGCGCTTACATCGAGCAAGCCGTTCAAACCGCTTTTTGTATCTTTTTTCAAAGTCACGTTAATAATTCCGGTTAGTCCATCTGGTTCGTAACGAGCTGAAGGGTTTGTAATTACTTCAATATTTTCGATACTTGAAGCCGGTATCTGTTTCAGAGCGTCGTTACCTGTTAGAACTGTGGGCTTTCCGTTTATTAAAACCGTAAAATTATCGCTGCCACGTAAAGTAACATTACCCTCGTCGTCAACCTCAAAACCCGGTGTGTTTTCTAACACCTCTACAGCTGTAGTCCCGACAACATTGGCATTCCCGGCAACTTGAACAACTTTACGGTCAATTTTATAAATTATTTCGTTGCGCCTATCTGTAACTACTGCTTCCTGCAACGTTATAGCCGAAGGATTGATGGTAATAGGTTTTAATGTAATAGTTGGACTTTGTGGCGAAATTGTAATCCCTTGTAAGGTATATCTTTCATATCCAATAAACTGAACAACCATATAGTATTTCCCGGGACGTTTTGCTTCGATTTCAAAACCACCATCTTCGCCCGTAATAGTTCCATCGACCATAGAGCTGTCGCGTTGGCTGTATAATACAACATTTGCGTACATAACAGGCTTGTTGTTTTGGCTGTCGAGAATCGTTCCATGTAAATTAAACTTCATTCCTGGTTGTGGTTGTGCAAAAACCGATGTCAGTGTGATTATTGACAATATGGTGGATAAAAAAAGTGCTTTGTACATAAAAACTATCAATTAAAAATTAAAAACATTTCATATCATAGACAAAATGGGAGCCAAAAGGTTTATTCGTTGGGGTTAAATTTTTATTGTTTAATTTTAAACCGAATAATTTGATAATAAAAGTTGCGTGGGTAGAGACAGGGCATGCCCTGTCTCTACAATCGTCACAATTTTATCATATTAAAAATAAGCAATAGCAGGATGAATTGTTTATTTTTGTGCTTAAAACAACAATAATATGCAGAAAGAATTTACCGATATAAGTAAAATAGGCGAGTTTGGCTTGATAAATAAGATATCAGAAACCGTAAAACTTTATCATCCCGACTCGGAGAAAGGTATCGGAGATGATGCCGCAATATTAAACTTCAATGGCAGTAAAATTTTAGTTACTACTGATATGCTAACAGAGGGTGTTCATTTTGATTTAACATATATGCCGCTACAACATTTGGGATATAAGGCAGTTGCAATAAATCTCTCGGATATTTATGCAATGAACGGCGAGCCCAGGCAGATAACGGTTTCTATTGGCTTGTCGTCAAGGTTTTCGGTTGAGCATATCGAAGAGATTTACAAAGGAATAAATAAAGCGTGTGAGTTTTATAAGGTAGATATCGTGGGCGGTGATACCGTATCTTCACTCAGCGGACTTATAATTTCCATTACAGCCATCGGAGTAGCAAATGAAAAAGAGATAACTATGCGTAGTGGTGCTCAAGAGAATGATTTAATATGTGTTTCAGGAGATTTAGGTGCCGCGTACTTAGGACTAAAACTTTTGGCGCGCGAGAAGGCTGCGTTTGAGGTCGCTCCACATCAGCAGCCACAATTTGATGGATATGAATATCTGATTGAGAGACAGTTAAAACCAGAACCACGTCGTGATATTTGTAATAAGCTGAGAGAAGCAGGCATAATTCCAACCTCAATGATAGATATAAGCGACGGATTATCAAGTGAATTGATGCATTTAGCCCAAAACTCGGAAGTAGGTTGCCGTATATACGACGAAAAATTACCTATCCATCAGCAATCAATAAGACTTTGCGAAGAGTTTAATATCGACCCATCAATACCTGCCCTTAATGGCGGTGAGGACTACGAGCTTCTTTTTACTATCAAACAGTCTGATTACGAGCATATTGCAAAAATTGAAAATGTGTCAGTCATAGGGCATATAACATCGTACAAAGGATTGTGCGAGATTGTTTTCAGAGACGGAACAGCTGTACCCTTAACAGCGCATGGGTGGAATGCCTTTGTTAACGATGACGAAACAGATATGTGATAAAAGAGCAGAATTGTCTGCAAGTTGAGTTTCTAACTTGTAAACCTTAATATATTGGAAAGTCCAAAAGAAATAGCCTCTGTTTTACCTGAGAATCCCGGTGTTTACCAGTTTTTCGACGATAAAGGAGCGATTATTTACATTGGGAAAGCAAAAAATCTTAGGCGAAGGGTATTATCATATTTTACAAAAAATCATGATAATGCCAAGGTTCGTGTTATGGTCCGACGAATCAGTAGAATTGAGCATATTGTGGTTGATACTGAAATAGATGCCCTACTTTTAGAAAACAGCCTAATTAAGAAGCACCAACCTCGCTACAATATTCTGCTAAAAGACGATAAGACGTTTCCATGGATTTGTATTAAAAATGAGCCTTTTCCTCGCCTGTTTTATACACGCGAAATTGTTAATGATGGTAGCGAGTATTATGGTCCATTTACATCGGTTTACATGGTTAGAACGTTGATAGATTTTCTTCGGAAAACATACTCTATCCGTACTTGCTCTTTAAAGCTAACGCAAAAGAATATCGAAAGTAAAAAATTTAGTAGCTGTTTGGAGTTTCAGATAGATAACTGTAAAGCACCGTGCATTGGGTTACAGAGCGAAGAGGATTATTTGGAAGCCATTCCGCAAATTAGAAATATTTTAAAAGGTAATATCAGCGAGGCTATCCTGCACTTCAAAAATAGCATGATTTCGGCAGCAGAAAGTCTAAATTTCGAGGAAGCAGAGCATGCTAAACAGAAAATGCAACTGTTGGAAAATTATCAGAGCAAATCGACTGTGGTAAATTCCAAAATAAGTAACGTCGATGTTTTCTCGCTCGTTAAAGACGAGAAGAGTTGTTTTATTAACTATCTGAAAGTTGTGCAAGGCTCAATAATACAATCATATACTACTGAATTACAACTACATCTCGACGAGGACAAGGTAGATATTTTGCAAATGGCTATTATCGAGATTCGCGATAAACTAAAGAGTGTATCCAATGAGATTATTGTCCCGTTCAATCCTGAGTTGGAAATGGAAGGGATAAAATTTGTTATTCCCAAAAGAGGCGACAAACGCAAACTTCTTGAACTGTCGGAAAAGAATGCAAAATATTATAGGTTAGAGAGACTGAAAATGTCTGAAAAAGCCAATCCTGCTTTGAAAACCGAGCGACTGCTTGCTCAAATGCAAAAAGATTTAAGACTTCCCAAGCCCCCTGTACACATTGAGTGTTTTGATAATTCTAACTTGCAGGGAACGAATGCAGTATCGGCATGTGTTGTTTTTAAAAACGCAAAACCGTATAAAAGCGAGTATCGGAAGTTTCACGTAAAAACTGTTGATGGTATTGACGACTACACTACAATGCAAGAAGTGATTACACGTCGCTACAAGCGATTGTTAAGTGAAAATAAGCCGTTACCAGATTTGATTGTGATTGACGGAGGTAAAGGTCAACTAAACGTTGCTTACGAAGCATTGAAACGGCTTGGTATTGAAGAAAAAGTGTCGTTAATATCTATTGCCGAGCGACTCGAGGAGATATTTATACCACATGATTCAGTCCCTCTGTATATAGACAAAAATAGTTCAACGTTAAAGGTTATACAAAACATTAGAAACGAAGCTCACCGTTTTGGGATTACATTTCACAGAGACGTTAGAAGCAAAAACTTTGTACAATCCGAACTCGATAATATAAAAGGGATTGGTCCAGCTACAATCCGAACTCTTCTGTCGGCATATAAGTCAATAGATGGAATTAAAAAAGCCACCCATGAGCAGCTTGTCCACAAAATAGGTAAAAGCAGGGCAGATATTATTTTTGCACATATTCATAAAAAATAAAGTTGAACCTGCCAAGTTAATTAAACAGACAAAATTTATAAAACAAATAAAAAAACTTCTATTGCGATATTTTCAAACGCATCATAATAACACATAAATTTTAAAATATGAAAAACTTAACCCTCACAATAGCCCTTATTGCTTTCGCTTTTTCTTTGCAAGCGCAGTATATAACTCGCGGAACAGAGCCGGGCGAATTTTATTTATCATATTACTGGCACGTGAACGCACAAGATCAAATGGTTTGGGCTATATACCGTTCTGTTGACAAC